>PEUR01000176.1 GCA_002780675.1 Gallionellales bacterium CG03_land_8_20_14_0_80_55_15
AACATGATCGGGTACTGGAAGAGGAAACACGCAAACGTGAAAGCGGGCAACAAGCGTTGGCAACGCACAACCCCTTTGCCGACCTGCAAACCATGCTAAAGAAAAAATCGAAATAAAAAAAGTGGGGTATCCACGTAAATGCGGTGATTGTTCTAATGCATTGATTGATAAGACGATTTAATGCGCTTGATTTTATCGTTGACAAAATCGCCGCTAAAATAAAATTGTTTGTAATTAACTGTTTTAAAAGCATAAATCATTGCTTTTATTTTGTGTATTACCAAAATCGCACCTGCTTTACCGCATTTACGTGGATACCCCACTAAAAAAATGGGCACTAGCAATCTAGTACCCATCCTCATACCAAATTGGTGCGCCCGACACGATTCGAACGTGCGACCCCAGCCTTCGGAGGGCTATACTCTATCCATCTGAGCTACGGGCGCGAAGAGAAAACCACAATCAAGCAAGCACCTCAAAATGACGGATATGCTCAATGCTTTGTAAAGCGCATTACGAAAGTGCGCGCAGCATAGCGGTTTTTGGCTGCTTCGTCCATGCGCACCAGTTAATTCGAGGTGGCAGGTGCGCATAATAATGTTATCGTTGTGCCCCCTGATTCCAGATGCACCTTGCGATGTTTGCCAATCCCGATACCGAATCCATCCGTCGTTTACTCCAGCAGATACACACGGTCGCCGTGGTCGGACTGTCGCCTAACCCGGCGCGCCCCAGCTTCCGCGTGGCACGCGGATTGCAAAGTCTGGGCTTGCGCATCATTCCGGTCCGCCCGATGGTGGTCGAAGTGCTGGGCGAACCCGCCTATCCCGATCTGGCAAGCCTGCCCGAATTACCGGACATTGTAGATGTGTTCCGTGCCGCCGAGCATGTTCCCGCGATCGTGGAAAGCTGTATCAAACTGGGCATCAAGCATCTCTGGTTACAGGAAGGCATTGTTCACGAAGCGGCCGCGCAGCGCGCGCAGGACGCAGGCATCACGGTCATCATGAATCGCTGCCTGTGGCGCGATGCCAGCGCTTTACTTTCATGAGAGCGTTTGCCATGCGTTCACCTCACGCCGAACCAACGCGTTGCGGCTGGGCAGGAAAGGATGCCTTGTACCAGCATTATCACGACACCGAATGGGGCGTGCCGCAGCATGACGACCTGCGGCTGTTTGAATTTTTGCTGCTGGAAGGTGCGCAGGCGGGTTTAAGCTGGATCACCATTTTGCGCAAGCGCGAACATTATCGCGCTGCCTTTGACAATTTCGCTGCCGCACGCATTGCGGCATATGACGCGGGTAAAATAGAATCGCTGTTGCTGGACGAGGGCATCGTGAAGAATCGCCTGAAAGTGCAGTCGGCCATCAGTAACGCGCAGCAGTTTCTGCGCATTCAGGACGAATTCGGCAGTTTTGACCGATTTATCTGGCAGTTTGTCGGCGGGCAGCCCAGACAAAACGCGTGGCGCAGTCTGGCAGACATCCCCGCTCACACAACGGAATCAGATGCGATGAGCCGCGAATTGAAGCACTGGGGTTTCAAGTTTGTCGGGACGACGATTTGCTACGCGCTGATGCAGGCGACCGGCATGGTGAACGACCACACCACTGACTGCTTTCGGCATAACGAACTTAAATGCGCCTTGCGCGCTGGCAACTAGAATAAAAAATATAAAGGAATCAATATATTATGTTGTTAAAATTTACCAAAATGCATGGTGCCGGTAATGATTTTGTGGTGCTGGATGGGGTGCGCCAGCATGTCGCGCTCAGCACCGAGCAATTGCGCTTACTGGCAGACCGCCATTTCGGGGTCGGTTGCGACCAGATTTTGCTGGTCGAAAAACCTCGCCACGCAGGCGCTGATTTCCGCTATCGCATCTTCAACGCCGATGGCGGCGAAGTGGAGCAATGCGGCAACGGCGCACGCTGTTTCGTGCGTTTTGTGCATGATCAGAAACTGACCAGCAAAACTGAAATCGTGGTCGAAACTCACCGTGGACTAATCAAACCACGCCTGGAAGCAGATGGGCGGGTAACCGTTAACATGGGTGCGCCAGTGTTTGATGCCGCGCGCCTGCCCTTCACCGATGGCACGGGCGGAATAAACGAACCGCTGGACGTGGCAGGGGAAACGTTGCAGATCAGCGCGGTGTCCCTGGGCAACCCTCACGCGGTACAAGTCGTAGAAAATATCGAAACGGCAGCTGTGGCGACCCTAGGCCCCTTGATCGAACATCACCCGCGTTTCCCTAAGCGGGTCAATGCAGGTTTCATGCAAGTCATGGACAGAAACCACATCCGCCTGCGCGTGTATGAGCGGGGCACGGGGGAAACGCTATCCTGCGGAACAGGGGCTTGCGCGGCAGTGGTGGCTGGCATCCGGCGCGGCTTGCTGGATAGTCCGGTGATCGTCGCTACTCATGGTGGCAAATTAAACATAAGTTGGGGCGGCGATGATGCACCGGTATTGATGACAGGTCCGGCAATCAGCGTATTCTCCGGCGAGATAAATTTATAAGGAATCTCAATGAAATCCGAAGATGTCGCACAATATTTACTGGATAACCCGCAATTTTTCGCAGAACATGCCGAGACACTGGCGCAGGTTACCTTGCCCCACCCGCATGGCGGACGCACCATTTCCCTGAGCGAGCGGCAACTGTTTGACTTGCGCGCCAAAAACAAGGCGCTGGAAAAGAATCTGCAAGAATTGATGGGCTTTGCCAAGGAAAACGATGGGCTGCAACACAAGGTACACGAATTCACCACCTCGCTGTTTGCCGCCCGCGACCTGGCGACCTTGCAGGAAATGGTGCCGCACTTGTTGCGCGACATTTTTTCCGTGCCTCATGTCGCATTGCGCCTGTGGCAGATCAACCCGCCCAGCATGGAAGTTCTGACCTTTACCGACATCCAGACGCAACCGGTTTGCCTGCATCAGGCGGCGCATGACACAGCCATATGGTTCGGTGAACATGCCGCACAACTACACTCTTTTGCCTATCTGCCACTACACGCTGGCAGCGCGTCGGTCGGCTTGTTGGTGCTGGCGAGCGAAGACCAGCAACGCTTCTATCCGGAGATGGGTACGGTGTTTTTACAGCGCATCGCCGAAGCGGTAGGTAGCGCGCTGCATCCGTATCTGGATCATTAACGGGCATCGCATCAATGCCATCCCTGATGATAAAACCCGCCATGTCCGCACCCCCATTCCAACCTTCCCGCGTTTGTCTGGGAAGGGGAAAACGAATCGCTACGTGAGTTTCACTTTAACGATGTCACCCGCCCCCTTGACGCTATACCTCGACGGCTATCTGGCGTGGCTGCGCAATGAGAAACATTATTCTGAACTGACCGCCGAAAATTATGCGCGCGACCTCAGGCGGTTATTTGAACTCTGCTCCAACACGCCGCTCAATGACCTGAAAACCCACCACATCCGCCGCTTCATCGCGCAACTGCACAGCACCGGGTTAGGTGGGCGCTCACTGGCGCGCATGTTGTCGGCCTGGCGGGGGTTTTTTAATTATTTGTTGCGCGATCACGGCTTTACCGACAACCCCTGTGTAGGCTTGCGTGCGCCCAAGTCGGAAAAGGCCTTACCGCAAGCTCTCTCGCCCGACGAGGCGACCCGGCTGGTGGATTTTGCCGCCGATACCACTGAAGCCCTGCGCGACAAGGCTATGTTCGAATTGTTGTATTCCTCCGGACTGCGGCTGGCCGAATTGGTCGGCCTCGACCCGCAACAACTCGAACTCGGCGCAGGGGAAGTGCGCGTCACCGGCAAAGGCAGCAAAACGCGCATCGTGCCGCTCGGCAGCTTCGCGATAAGCGCCCTGCAAGCCTGGCTGACGGTACGCGGTCAGCTTGCCAATAGCGATGAAATCGCCCTGTTTGTCGGCAAACGCGGCAAGCGCATCACCCCGCGCGTGGTGCAGTTACGCATAAAACAATGGGGGTTCAAACAAGGGATTAGCAGCAACGTGCATCCGCATCTGCTGCGCCACTCCTTCGCCACCCACGTCCTGCAATCGTCTGGTGACTTGCGCGCGGTGCAGGAAATGTTAGGTCATGCCAGCATCTCCACCACGCAGGTCTATACCCATCTGGATTTCCAGTACCTCAGCAAAATCTACGATGCCGCCCACCCGCGCGCCAAGCGCAAACCCTGAGCGACTTACCACTTACCACTTACCCTTTTTAGTGCAGGCTTAGCACTGGCAGGAATCCCAGCTTATCCCGCAAGCCTGCCCGGCTGTTGCGCGCTTCCGCCTGGCTGGCATAGGGACCGATATGCACTCGGTGCTTGTTGTTTTGCTTGAACAACACCAGTTGATTGCCGATATTGCCGAGTTTGGCGCGCATTTCTGCCAGAAATTGCTCTGCTGCCTGTCGCGTACTAAAGGCACCCAATTGCAGGTAAGCATTGCTGCTCGCCATCGCTTGAGCTGAACTGTTGACTGGCGTAGACATTGTGCTGACGGATGTATCAGGTTTGCTGGCCGCTACCGACTGTGCCTTTTCCAGCGGCACGCTTTGCACCGCTGTTGGCTGCGCTGCGCGGTACGTTCCGGCATAGGCAACCAGGCTTTCGACTTCTACTTCTGAACTACCGTTGCCGATGATGCCCAGCTTGTGCGCGGCGGTGTAGGAAAGATCGATGGCGCGGTCATGCATGAAGGGCCCCCGGTCATTGATGCGCACCACCACCGATTTTCCGGTAGCGACATTCGTCACACGCGCGAAACTGGGGATAGGCAGCACGGGATGAGCAGCAGTCATGAGGTACATGTCGTATTTCTCGCCGCTGGAGGTGCGCTGTCCGTGAAATTTTTTGCCATACCAGGAGGCGATGCCGCGCTGTTTGAAATTGCCCGGCACAGTCATCGGCGTGTAGGATTTCCCCAAGGCAACATAGGGACGGTTGGCATAACGATGCGGTGGCTCACTTATCGGTGCGGCATCGGGTATCGCGTCCAGATTGGCGGGAATATTGGCTTCCGGGCCATCACCGGGAAGATAGCCGCCACTGCCGGGAAGCGGGGCAGCGTGGGCAGGCGAACGCGCTTCGATCGGGGCAGGCGTGGCGTGCGTCTCAATCTGGCGTTGCGGTATCGTGCTACAGGCAGTGAGCAGCAGTGCGGCCAAAGCCATCACTACGGTTTGCTTATTCATATTTTCTCCTTGTTAATCAGGTCTTAACCAGCTTCTGGTGGGTATGGATACTCATTAGCATACCCAAACCCAGCAACAGCGTCAGCATGGAAGTGCCGCCATAACTGACCAGTGGCAGCGGCACACCGACTACCGGCAGGATGCCGCTAACCATGCCCATATTGACGAACGCGTAGGTCGCAAAAGTCAGCGTAATCGAACCGGCCATCAGTCGGGTGAAATAGGTCGAGGCATTGGCGGTAATAATAAAACCGCGCCCGATGACAAACAGGAAGATAACCAGCAGAAGCAAATTGCCGACCAGTCCAAACTCTTCCGAATACACCGCAAAAATGAAATCGGTTGTGCACTCCGGCAAAAAATCAAGGTGAGTCTGTGTGCCGGCCAGGTAGCCTTTGCCGAACAGACCGCCAGAGCCAACGGCAATCATGCCCTGTATGGTGTGGTAGCCCTTACCCAGCGCATCCTGCGAGGGATCAAACAGCATCTCGACACGATGGCGTTGGTAATCATGCATGAGCGACCACATCACTGGTGCGCTGGCAATGGCGGCAGCGAATAATCCGGCGATGATCTTCCAGCTCAACCCCGCCAGAAACAACACATAAAACCCGCTGGCAAGAATCAGCAGCGAGGTTCCCAGATCGGGTTGCCGGGCAATCAACCCCACCGGCAAGACCAACAGCAAAGCCGCCACAATATAATTCTTCAGCGTCAAGCTGGCTTCGTACTTCTCGAAATACCAGGCCATCATCAGCGGCACACCGATTTTCATCAGCTCGGACGGCTGTATGGTTGTCACCCCGAGATTCAACCAGCGCCGAGCACCGTGGCTGATTTCGCCGAACAATGCCACACCCACCAGCAACAACAGTCCCAACACATAAATCGGCACAGCCATGCGCAACAAAATATGCAAAGGCAGGTTGGCGACGATCCACATACAGAATAATGCAACCAGAATATTGCTACCCTGCGCCAACACGCGCTCAAAATTTTGACCGCTCGCGCTATACAGCGTCAGCAGGCTTATCCCCATCAGCAAACCCATCCCCAGCAGCAGCGGGGGATCAATGTGCGCAATGATACGCAGCCAAAGTTGTCGTCTAGTCATGCTCTACCTCAACTTCAGGAACACCTGATGCGGCTACCGCTGCGGTCTTCCCGGTAACCACTGGCACCTCGGCGGGTTTTGGCACTTTGCCCAGCAAATAATAGTCCAGCACCTTGCGCGCAATCGGTGCCGCCGTACCACCGCCATGCCCGCCGTTTTCTGCCAGCACCACTACGGCTATTCTGGGTTTTTCAACGGGTGCAAAGGAAATGAACCAGGCATGATCGCGATGCCGCTCGTCTATCTTGCTGGCATCATATTTTTCACCCTGCTTCATGGCGACCACCTGTGCCGTGCCGGTCTTACCGGCAATGGTATAGGGGGCACCAGCAGAAGCCGATACCGCCGTGCCACCCGGTTGAGTCACCGCCGCCATGGCGCGCCTGATCAAATCAAGATGCGCTGGGTCTATCTTTAAATCGGCCTCTACCGGATTGTCTATTTTGCGCGTTTCATTGGTAACCGAATTGCGCACTTCCCTGACCAAATGAGGCCGGTAAGCGATGCCGCCGTTTGCCAGTGTGGCCGTAGCGGCGGCGAGTTGCAAAGGGGTTACCAGACTGTAACCTTGGCCGATGCCCACCGAAACGGTATCACCCGCAAACCATTTCTGTTTGAAACGCTTCATTTTCCATTCCGTGTTAGGCAACAGCCCGGATTTTTCACCTTGCAGGTCTATGCCTGTTTTCTTGCCAAAACTAAAATTCGTCAGATAGGCGGCAATATTGTCTATGCCGGTCGCAACCGCCAAGCCGTAATAGTAAGTGTCGCACGAAACCACGATAGACTTGAACATATCCACCGTGCCATGCCCGCCTTTTTTCCAGTCACGGTAATGATGCGCCGTGCCGGGCAACGCGTAATAGCCCGGGTCGCTGATGGTATCGGTCGGTGAGCGGGTACCATAATGCAGTGCGGCCAAAGCCATGAACGGCTTAATGGTAGAACCCGAGGGGTATTGACCGCTCAACACGCGATTATTGAGCGGGTGGTCAGGGGAATTATTCAACTCGCGCCAGTTCTCTTCATCTATCCCATCTATAAATAAACTGGGGTCGAAACCTGGCCGACTGACAAACGCCAGCACTTCGCCGTTGGCCGGATCTATCGCGACTAGCGCGCCGCGATAATCGCCAAACGCCTGCTCGGCGATTTCCTGCAATTTGGCATCTATGCTAAGCACCAGCGTATTGCCCGACACCGGCAGGGTGCGTGACAAAATGCGCGCCGCCCGTCCCGCCGAATCCACCTCGACTTGCTCCATGCCCGTGGTGCCGTGCAACTCGCTCTCGTAGTACTGCTCCAACCCGGTTTTGCCAATGTAATCCGTGCCACGATAATTCGCCGCGAGGTCGGTCTCTTCCAGTCGGTCAACATCACGCTGATTCATGCGCCCGATGTAACCCAGCAAATGCGCGGTTTTGTCAGAAAATGGGTAATCTCGGAACAGGCGCGCCTTGATTTCGACACCGGGAAAACGATATTGCTGCGCGGCAAAACGCGCCACTTCTTCATCGCTCAAGCGGTTGCGTATCACCAAGGTTTCAAAATTATGGCTTTCCGCCAGCAACTGCTTGAAACGTTTGCGATCTCTGGGGGCAATATCAACCAGCGTGGCAAGTTCATTGATGGTAACTTGCAGGTTCTTGACTTTGCTTGGGGTAATTTCCAGCGTATATCCGGAATAATTGTGTGCCAGCACGATACCGTGACGATCGAGTATCAGGCCGCGATTGGGAACGATAGGAACCACAGAAATGCGGTTATTTTCAGCCATCGTGTGGTAATAGTCGTAACGCACCGCTTGCAGATAGACAAAGCGTGCGGCCAAAATACCCAACAGAATCAAGACAAAAACCACGCCAATAACCAGCCTTAAGCGGAAGTTAAAAATCTCCTGCTGATGATTTTTTAAGGCAACATGATCGTTCATTCACGTTCCACGCGCATCTGGCGCATTGACTGGAACAGGATACTGAACGGTATCCATAACAAGGTCGAGGTCAGGCAACCCAGAAAATAGTTCCACACGATCTGGCCGTTTACCTGCCAATGCACCAATGCGTACATCCCATAGGTCAAAGACAGAATAACGAACACCTGCGAGGTTTGCTTCTTCAAGTCAAACATCCGCAAACGGTAACTCAACACCACGCCACCAAATGCCAGCACGGTATACGCCAGCGCGTGCTGACCGAACAGGCTGGCATCTATCACATCCGTCACGACACCTACCATCCATGCCATGCCGACCCCCACACTCAATGGTTTGTGCATACACCAGTAAAGCAACACCACTGCCACAAAGTCGGGGTGCAGCGTCAGCCACAGACCCTTCCACGGCAATGCGTTGAGCAGCAACGCACAAAGCACGCTGGTAATGATGAACAAACTACTCACGGGACGCAGAATTTCTGATTGTGCCTGATCAAGAGATTGCATCAACGAACCTCAGCTTTCTTTTCCTGAACGGGCGCAACCCCGGGCGCAGCTTGTTCATCCGGGCGTGCAGGCAGCTTTGGCAGCACCGACAACACCAGCAGATGGCGGTGTCGGTCCGCTCCGCCCAACGGCAGACAAGTGATACGCGCAAAAGGGTAACCTGCATCGCGTTCAATTTTGGTGACCCTGGCAACCGGAATACCCTGCGGGTAGATTCCGTCTATGCCCGAAGTCACCAGCACATCACCATTTTGAATATCGGTACTGACCGGCATAAAACGTATCGCCAACTGGCTGGTATCGCCCGCACCGAACACGACACTGCGTATTCCGTTACGCAGCACTTGCACCGGCACGGCATGATCTTTCTCGGTAACCAACGTCACCTCGGAAAGCCAGGGGTAAACACGGGTAATTTGACCGATAATGCCCTGCTCATCCATCACCACCTGTCCCGCTTGCATATGCTCCGAGCTGCCTTTATTGATCAGCAGTTTCATACTGAAGGCATCGCGTGCCGTATAAACAATCTCCGCGAATTGCCCCGTAAACTGCTCGCGCTGTGACAGCGCCAGCAGGCTGCGCAGTTGCTGGTTTTCCTGGCGCAAGGATTGCGCAGACAATAATTGTGCGGCATCGCGTTCGCGCTGTCGCTGCAACTCATTGTTTTTATTGATAAGACTGCTCTGCATGACAAAGAAATCGCCGCCTTGTTGCAGCAGGACGCTCGGCAGAGTGGCCAGGCGCTGAAGGGGCGATACCAGCACCGCAACCACGCTGCGCGTGGATTCCAGATAATGGAAACGCGCGTCCACAAACATCATCAACAAGGAAAGCACCCCAAAAAACACCAGTCGTGCGGCGGGCGTTGGGCCTCGACTGGAAACCTGAAATGATTGAGCACTTTCGATCATGGATAGCAAACGGGAAATAAAAAGCGGTAAGGGCGTGTTTTATCACGCCCACAAGAATAAAACATGAAAGGGGCGCGATCAATCACGCCCCTACTCGCCAATAAAAAACTTACTCGGTGGTGAAGATGCCGGTGGATTTGTCCATGCTTTCCAGCGCACGACCAGAGCCGCGTACCACACAGGTCAGAGGATCTTCGGCGATCAGCACAGGCAAGCCAGTTTCTTCCATCAACAGCCGGTCTATATCGCGCAACAGCGCACCACCGCCAGTGAGCACCATCCCTTTGCTTGCAATATCCGCACCCAGTTCAGGCGGAGTCTGTTCAAGTGCAATTTTCACCGCGCTGACAATGTTGTTGAGCGGGTCGGTCAAGGCTTCCAGAATTTCGTTGCTGGAAATGGTAAAGCTGCGCGGCACGCCTTCGGCCAGATTGCGCCCCTTCACTTCCATCTCGCGTACTTCCGAGCCCGGGAATGCCGAACCGATGGTCTTCTTGATGTCTTCAGCCGTGGTTTCGCCGATCAACATGCCGTAATTGCGACGAATGTAGTTGATGATCGCCTCGTCGAACTTGTCGCCGCCAACGCGCACCGAACCGGAATACACCGTACCGCCCAGCGAAATCACACCAACTTCGGTCGTGCCACCGCCGATGTCCACCACCATCGAGCCAGTTGCTTCTTCCACGGGCAAGCCGGCACCGATCGCTGCCGCCATGGTTTCTTCGATCAGCTCCACACGACGCGCACCCGCACCAACGGCAGATTCGCGGATCGCACGGCGCTCCACCTGAGTGGAACCGCAAGGTACGCAAATCACGATACGCGGGCTAGGGCTGAATATATTAGCCTTGTAAACCTTGCGAATGAATTGCTTGAGCATCTGCTCGGTGACGGTAAAGTCGGCAATCACGCCGTCTTTCATCGGGCGAATTGCAGTGATATTGCCTGGCGTGCGACCCAGCATTTGCTTGGCACCCAGACCCACCTGCTGAATAATCTTCTTGCCGTTTGGGCCGCCTTCCTGACGGATCGCCACCACCGATGGCTCGTCCAGCACGATGCCCTGACCGCGCACCCAGATCAGCGTATTCGCCGTACCGAGGTCAATCGCCAAGTCGTTAGAAAAGTATCCCTTAAAAAGTCCAAACATGTTGATTCCCGAAAAGTCTAAAATAGTGTGCTACACAAACGCGATATGATACCCTATCAACTCCCCTTATATAAAGTTTTTACTATGTTATTAAGCACCGCCGACGTTCAAAAAGTTGCGCGCCTTGCACGCCTCGCCATGAACGATACCGAAATTGAAGCCGCCAGAAGCCAACTTTCCGGCATTTTTACGCTGATTGCCGAGATGCAGGCCGTTGATACCAGCGGAATAACCCCCATGTCGCACGCACAGGATTTATCGCAGCGTCTGCGCCTGGATGTCGTCACCGAGACCGACCAGCGCGAACTGTTTCAATCCATCGCACCGCAGGTCGAAGCCGGCCTGTATCTTGTCCCGCAAGTCATCGAGTAAATAATATGTTGAATCAAAGCCTTATGCAGCAAGGCGCGGCGCTGCGCGCCAAAACCATTTCCAGCGTCGAACTGACGCAAACTTACCTCGACCGTATCGCCACGCATAATCCGGTGTTCAATGCCTATCTCACGGTGGATGCCAAAATCAGTCTGGCGCAAGCCGCCGCCGCCGATGCGCTGCTGGCCAACGGTCAAGCTCAGCCGCTGACCGGCATTCCCTTCGCCCAGAAAGACATCTTCTGCGCCAAAGGCTGGCGCACCACCTGCGGCTCGAAGATGCTGGCGGACTTCATCGCCCCTTACGACGCGCATGTCATCTCGCAATTTAACCGCGCGGGCGCGGTGAATCTGGGCAAGACCAACATGGACGAATTCGCCATGGGGTCTTCCAACGAAACTTCTTACTTCGGCCCGGTGAGAAACCCGTGGCAACAGCAATCCGTTCCCGGCGGCAGTTCCGGCGGCTCGGCCTGTGCGGTTGCCGCACGGCTGTGTGCCGCCGCCACGGGCACGGACACCGGCGGCTCGATTCGCCAGCCCGCCGCGCTGTGCGGCATCACCGGCATCAAGCCGACCTACGGCACGGTGTCGCGCTACGGCATGATCGCCTTCGCCTCCAGCCTTGACCAGGCAGGCCCTATGGCCAGAAGCGCGGAAGATTGCGCACTGATGTTAAACGTGATGACCGGCTTCGACGAGCGCGATTCGACCAGCTTGCAACGTGACAAGGAAGACTACAGCCGCGATTTGAACAAGCCGCTGGCAGGCTTGCGCATCGGCCTGCCGAAAGAATTTTTCGCCGAGGGGCTGAACGCCGATGTGGGCAAAGCCATCGCGGCAGCCATCGCCGAATACCGCAAGCTGGGTGCGACCGTGGTGGAAATCAGCCTGCCGAACACCAAGCTCTCCATTCCCGTCTATTATGTGCTCGCTCCGGCGGAAGCCTCCAGCAACCTGTCGCGTTTTGACGGCGTGCGCTACGGCTATCGCGCGCCGGAATACACCGACCTTGCGGACATGTACGAAAAGAGCCGCTCGCAGGGTTTCGGCGAAGAAGTCAAACGCCGCATCATGATCGGCACTTACGTCTTATCGCACGGCTACTACGATG
>PEUR01000017.1:0-11932 GCA_002780675.1 Gallionellales bacterium CG03_land_8_20_14_0_80_55_15
CGCGGGCAAGCCATAGCTATGCTCAGCAGCGTGATCGAGAAGTTGACGCAAAGATACTAAAGCCATAATTTCCTCCTGATTAAATTAAATTACAAATTTCTACTGCTACATCCATTCACAGCAGCAAGGTTCAAATACTATTTTTATGGTGGTCGCCTATTCTGACAATCTTCATGGTGTTGGTATGCCCGGATTTACCGATGGATTCACCCACGGTAACCACCACTAAATCGCCATCTTTAACGTAACCTTTTGCCACCAGATGCATTTCTGCATCAATCAACTCCTGATGGGTTTGCTGCGAATCAGAGCTGGGGAAAAGTACCGGATGCACGCCGCTAAACAACGTGACCTTGGTCAAGGTTTGCGGATTAGGGGTCAGTGCAAAAATAGGCACACTCGCATTGACACGAGACATCCACAGTGCAGTCGAACCTGACTGGGTCATGGCAACAATCGCCCTTACATTGAAATGTGAGGCGGCAAACAAGGCCGCCATCGCAATGGATTGGTCTATCCGTGCATATTTTTGCTGTGTACTGCGACGATCCAAAGCGTGGACTTCCGCCTCACCTTCAGCCTTCAGGCAAATACGCGCCATCGCGGCAATGGTCTCAACCGGATAATCGCCTACCGCCGTTTCCGCAGAAAGCATTACCGCATCCGTACCATCCAACACGGCGTTGGCCACATCTGAAACCTCGGCGCGAGTAGGAATCGGATTGGTTATCATTGACTCCATCATCTGCGTGGCTGTAACGACCAGACGATTTTTGGCTCGCGCCATCTTGATCATGCGCTTTTGCAAGCCGGGTACAGCGGCATCACCCACTTCAACACTCAAGTCGCCGCGAGCGACCATGATGGCATCAGACGCATCAATAATATCGGCCAACGCGGGAATCGCTTCCGCACGTTCAATCTTGGCCATTAACAGGCTTTCACCCCCAGCTTCGTGCATTAACTTGCGCGCAAAACGCATGTCGTCGCCGCTACGCGGGAAAGAAATCGCCAGATAGTCAGCCTTGATCAGCGCCGCTGTCTTGATGTCCTCCATATCCTTTTCAGTCAGTGCCGGTGCTGTCAACCCGCCACCCTTGCGATTGATACCCTTGTTGTTGGATAGCACACCGCCGCGTACCACCTTGCAAATAACATGTGTTCCTTCAACATTGACCACATCGAATTCCAGCATGCCATCATTGAGCAACAGTACCGAGCCCGCGCTGACATCGTTAGGTAATTCCTTGTAATCAAGCCCTACGCATTGTTGATTGCCCAGGCCTTCCAGTTCAGCATCGAGAACAAAAATATCGCCCCTGTTCAGCACGATTTTATCGTTCTCGAATTTGCCTACACGGATTTTCGGTCCTTGCAGATCGGCCAAAATACCCACGGTGCGCCCAACTGCCGCCGCCGCCGCACGCACCACTTCGGCGCGCTTGACGTGATCGGCGGCCGAACCGTGCGAGAAATTCATCCGCACCAGATCAACTCCGGCACGAATCATATTCTCCAGGACTTCCTGACTGCTGGAGGCAGGCCCCAGCGTTGCAACTATTTTCGTTCTACGCAGCATGTGATTCCTAATTGATTATTTTTTGGCACGTTCTTCCAGGATTGCCACAGCAGGCAAGGTTTTGCCTTCGAGGAACTCAAGGAACGCACCGCCTGCTGTTGAGATGTAGGACACTTTGTCAAAAATGTCGTACTTCTGAATGGCTGCAATCGTGTCGCCGCCACCCGCCAAAGTAAAGGCTTTGGTATTGGCAATCGCCATGGCAATGGTTTTAGTGCCTTCACCGAACTGGTCAAATTCAAACACGCCCACCGGACCATTCCAAACGACTGTTCCCGCCTTCATGATTATGTCGGCGATTTCCTGTGCGGACTTGGGTCCGATGTCGAAAATCATGTCGTCATCTGCCACATCACCCGCATCCTTCAATACTGCAGGTTCATCAGCCGAAAACTTCTTGCCGCATACCACATCAACGGCGATGGGGATGTTAGCGCCACGTTGTTGCATTTTTGTGATTAAGGCTTGCGCGGTTGGAACCAGATCATCTTCGCACAATGATTTGCCGACGTTTTTGCCGACCGCCTTGAGGAAGGTGTTGGCAATACCGCCACCGACAACCAACTGTTCGCATTTTTCCGACAAGGATTCCAGCACGGTCAATTTAGTCGAAACTTTTGAGCCTCCGACAATGGCAACCATCGGACGTGCAGGGCTCAACAATGCTTTAGTCAGCGCGTCCAGCTCTTCTGTCAACAGAATGCCAGCGGCCGCTACAGGTGCATATTTCGCCACGCCGTGAGTCGAAGCCTGCGCGCGGTGCGCGGTACCGAAGGCATCCATAACGAATACGTCGCATAAAGCGGCGTATTTTTTGGACAACTCTTCGTTATTTTTATTCTCGCCTTTGTTGAAACGGCAATTTTCCAACAGCACCAATTCGCCTTCGGCAACAGCAAAACCGCCATCTACCCAATCCTTGATCAGACGAACTGGCTTGCCCAATTTGTTGGCAATATCGTCAGCCACGGGCTTGAGTGAGTTTTCTTCGGAGTACACGCCTTCTTCAGGACGCCCCAGATGCGAAGTCACCATCACGCGCGCGCCTGCTTTAAGCGCAGCATTGATCGTTGACATGGAAGCGGTGATGCGCGCATCAGAAGTTACTTTACCGTCTTTGACAGGCACATTCAGATCGGAACGAATCAGAACACGTTTGCCCTTGAGATCCAGATCAGTCATTTTAATTACGGACATTTTTTTCCCTTTTAACAGAATAATTAAAGGCAAAAAGGCTGGCACCCGGCCAGCCTTTTGTCAAACGTATTACTTCGCTACATGACGTACCAAACGCATCAAGTTACAGGTGTAACCATATTCGTTGTCATACCAGGCAACCACTTTAACGAAAGTAGTATCCAGCGCGATACCGGCTTCTGCATCGAAAACAGAAGGAGTGGATTGTCCACGGAAATCAGTGGAGACCACTTTTTCATTGGTAAAGCCCAACACGCCTTTCAATGGACCGCTTTCTGAAGCCGCCTTCATCGCTGCAACGATTTCAGGGTAAGTTGCCGCCTTGCTCAATTCGCAAGTCAGATCAACCACAGAAACGTCAGATGTTGGCACGCGGAAAGCCATACCCGTCAACTTCTTGTTCAGTTCAGGAATGACCACACCAACAGCCTTGGCAGCGCCAGTCGAGGAAGGAATGATGTTTTCCAGAATACCGCGACCGCCGCGCCAATCCTTGTTGGAAGGACCGTCAACGGTTTTTTGTGTTGCGGTTGCAGCATGTACAGTCGTCATCAAGCCGCGCACGATACCGAAGTTATCGTTCAACACCTTGGCGACTGGAGCCAATGCATTCGTGGTGCAGGAAGCCGCAGAAACGATGGCTTCACCTTTGTAGGATTCATGGTTAACGCCATAAACAAACATCGGGCCGCCGTCTTTACAAGGTGCGGACTGAACAACTTTCTTGGCACCTGCATCAATATGCTTCTGGCAAGTTACTTGGTCGAGGAAGAAGCCGGTACATTCGATAACAATGTCCACCTTCACTTCATTCCATTTCAGGTTTGCCGGGTCACGTTCTGCTGTCAGGCGGATTTCCTTGCCATTGACTACCAGGTTGCTGCCGTTAACACCCACATCGCCATTGAAACGACCATGAACCGAGTCATACTTCAACATGTAGGCCAGATAGTCAGGCTCCAACAAGTCGTTGATAGCGACAACTTCAATTTCTGGAAAATCCTTGGCTGCTGCACGGAACACCATACGACCAATACGACCAAATCCATTGATACCAACACGAATTGCCATTTTTTATCTCCCTTTAGTAATTAAAAATTTGACGATCTTGCAGTATTACAGCATTAACCGTCTTCACCTCACACGGCATCAGGCTTATAAAACGCCCTTTACGGTCTTGACAACGTTTTAGTTTCGGCACTATTTGCATACTGCCTCACAGAAACGTAGTTGTATCCTAAGTTAAGCCAAAACCTTTTTAACTGTCACAACGACGTTTTAGTTTCAGCATTGCGCTACGCAATGCCTCACAGAAACGTCGTCAAGGCTATAGAACGCCCTTTACCGTCTTGACGACGTTTTCCACAGTGAAGCCGAAGTGCTTGAACAACTCAGGTGCCGGTGCGGATTCGCCGAAGCAATCCATACCAATGACCGCGCCATCCAAACCAACATACTTGTACCAGCCACCTGTTACGCCGGCTTCCACTGAAACGCGTTTCGTACCCTTAGGCAGAACGCTGTCTTTGTAAGCCTGATCCTGCTTATCGAACACGTTAGTCGAAGGCATGGACACCACCCGCACGTTGATGCCCGCAGCGGCCAACTCAGCCTGTGCCTTCATGGCCAGATCAACTTCAGAACCGGTGGCAATAATCACGGCCTGTGGTTTGCCTCCAGCAGCTTCAGACAACACATAAGCGCCCTTGCGGATATTGGCGATTTGCGCCGCATCACGCTTCTGGAATTGCAGATTTTGACGGCTGAAGATCAGACTGGATGGACCGTCATTGCGCTCAACCGCAGCGACCCAACATACAGCAGATTCAACGGTGTCGCATGGACGCCACACTTCCATATTCGGAATATAACGCAGCGTAGCGGTCTGCTCGACAGGTTGGTGGGTCGGACCATCTTCGCCCAGACCGATGGAGTCATGGGTGTAAACAAAAATCACCCGTTGCTTCATCAAGGCCGACATACGCAAGGCATTACGCGCATATTCCGAGAACATCAGGAAAGTGCCGCCGAATGGCAGCAAACCGCCGTGCAAGGCCATGCCGTTCATGATATGAGACATACCGAATTCGCGCACACCGTAGCTGATGTAGTTACCCACGCTCTTGCCGCGAATGTGCTTGCAGCCTGTCCAGTTGGTCAAGTTTGAACCGGTCAGGTCGGCCGAGCCGCCGAGGAATTCAGGCAGTGCCGGAGCCAGCGCATTGATCGCGTTTTGCGAAGCCTTGCGTGTGGCGATGGTTTCGCCTTTTGCGTTAATTTCTGCGATCACTTTGGCGGCGTGTTCTGCCCAAGCCGCAGGCAGTTCACTCTTGATGCGACGGGAAAATTCTGCCGCTTCGGCAGGATAAGCAGCGCGATACTCGGCGAACTTGTTGTTCCACAACTTTTCCAGACCTTCGCCGCTGGTGCGTGCATCCCATGCATCGTAGACATGCTTGGGAATTTCAAATGGAGGATATCTCCAGCCGATGTGTTCGCGGGTGGCTTGAACTTCAGCATCACCGAGTGCCGCACCGTGTACGTCATGGGTGCCTTCCTTGTTGGGCGAACCTGCACCGATAATGGTTTTACAGCAGATCAGAGTAGGCTTGTCTGTCACTGCCTTGGCAGCAATAATTGCCGCGTCAATCGCTTCAGGATCGTGGCCTTGCACATTGGCGATGACATGCCAGCCATAGGCTTCAAAACGCTTGGCGGTATCGTCGGTGTACCAACCGTCAATATGACCGTCAATGGAGATGTTGTTGTCGTCCCAGAAAGCCGTCAGCTTGCCCAGCCCCCAGGTTCCCGCCAGCGCACAGGCTTCGTGCGAAATACCTTCCATCATGCAACCGTCACCCAGAAACACATAGGTACGGTGATTGACGATTTCGTGATCGGGCTTGTTGAATTCGGCAGCCAGCAGCTTTTCTGCCATAGCCATACCGACTGCGTTGGTGATACCTTGTCCCAGCGGGCCGCCTGTCGTTTCTACGCCAGCGGTATAACCATATTCGGGATGGCCCGGTGTCTTGGAATTCATTTGACGGAAGCGTTTCAGCTCTTCAATAGGCAAATCGTAGCCTGACAAATGCAACAAAGCATAAACCAACATCGAACCGTGGCCGTTAGACATCATGAAACGATCACGATCAGGCCACTTTGGATTTGCCGGATTGTGACGCAGGTGACGATTCCACAATACCTCAGCGATTTCGGCCATGCCCATCGGCGCACCGGGGTGACCGGAGTTCGCTTTTTGTACTGCATCTACCGCCAGCATGCGAATCGCGCCGGTAATATCATTAAACTTTGGTTGGGTAACGCTACGTTCTGCTGTCATTCTTCTGACTCCTCCGAAACATCCCGATGGGATGGGTTTATGTTTAACGCCTAATTTTAATAGCGGGGATTATGCCGCACCCCCCCGAATACATCAACAATCTTGCCCATATAATATGGATAGTTGTACTCGCCGCCCTTGATTTGGCTCTTATTTTGGGACTTTTATGCCCAATTGTTTGAGCTTGCGATACAGGTGGGTGCGCTCCAAGCCTATTTTTTCGGCCACCCGTGAAACGTTGCCTGCCTCTTTTTGCAAGTGGTAATCAAAATAAATCGCATCAAAATGCTCACGCGCTTCGCGTAGCGGCAAATCCAGGGGCAGTGGAAAATTTCTGGTTGCACCATCAATTTGCACGACCAGACTTTGCGAACCCTCCGTATTTGTTAACAATTCAGGCCGAGCTGCACCTTCCTTGATTGCTTTCGCCACGGTATTCAGCAATTTTTGCAACGAAATCGGTTTTTCCAGGAAATCTACCGCGCCGATACGCGTCGCCTCGACGGCAGTTTCGATTGTGCCGTGGCCGGACATCATCACCACGGGCATGGTCAGCAAGTCCTGCTCGACCCACTCCTTGAGCAGCGTCACGCCATCCGTATCCGGCATCCAGATGTCCAGAAGAACCAGATCCGGCTCATGTTCATGCCTGAAACTGCGCGCCTGTTCGGCATTCTCGGCCAGCTGCACCTGATAGCCCTCATCAAACAAAATTTCCGCCAACAACTCACGGATGCCGACTTCATCATCTACCACCAGAATCTGTTTGCTCACCCTTGCTTCTCCTCGACCAACGGCAAACTCACCGTTATGCTTGCCCCGCCATCCAGATTATTTTCAACCATTATTCGTCCGCCGTGCTCTTCGACAATCTTCTTCACAATTGCCAGCCCCAGCCCTGTTCCCTTGCTTTTAGTCGTCATATAGGGCTCAAAAACCTTGGATAAAATTGTGTCACCAAACCCCGTGCCGTTGTCCCGCACCCTCAATCTGATTTGACCTTCCTCAATTTCAGTACTCAAGCTAATTGCGGGCTGCGCTACCCCTTGCAGCGCATCCTGTGCATTCTGTAGCAAATTATGCAAAACCTGACGCATGCGCGTCGCATCCCCATTGATCTCGGCGCGCCCCGCTTGCAGCTCCAGCTTAATGGGCGCTGCATTTGCCTCATACAGCCCCAACACCTCCTTGATCAGCCTATGCAAATCAAGCCGCGTTAATTGCAGGGCAGGACCGCGCGCGTAATCGGCAAAATCACTCACCATGTTTTTCATCGCGGAAACCTGGCTGACAATAGTTTGCGTGGCGCGCCGCAAAAGTTTTGCATCGTTCTCCTCTAGCTTGCTACTCAATTTATATTGCAAACGCTCAGCCGAAAGCTGGATGGGCGTGAGCGGATTCTTGATCTCGTGCGCGAGGCGGCGCGCCACTTCACCCCAGGCTGCCTGGCGTTCTGCCTGCAACAAATGGCTGATGTCATCAAACACCACCACATATCCGGCTTCTGCACCCTGTGTCAGACGTGTGCCACGGATCAACAAAATCTGGTTTCCGTTCCGGCTCAAACGCTCTATCTGTCGTTGCCACTCCCCGTCGCTGGTTTCCGCAAAGGCAGCCGCAATCGTTTCGCAGAACGACTGTAACAAAATAGATTTTTCTGCAATCTGCTGCAAGGACAGGCGATGCATATCTTCCAGCGGCGCTGCCAATATCTGCGCGGCACTGGTATTCACCGAGCGCAGCCGAAACTCCCCGTCCAGCGCCAGCACCCCTGAAGAAAGATGGGTCAGCACACTTTCCAGATAGCCTTTGGCGCTTTCGATCTCGCGCCGCTGCTGCTCGCTGGCACGGCGCGCATCACCCAACTGATGCGTCATCTGATTAAACAAACCCGTCAACGCACCCAGCTCATCGCTGCTGTGAATAGGATGCAAGCCGGTAAAATCGCCCTGCGCGACCGCGCGCGTACCTTCTGCCAGCGCTTCAAGAGACGAGCCCAGCTTCTCGCTGATAAAAAATGCAGCCGATATGGCCGTAAGCAGCACAACCAGCAAAGACAGCGTCAACGTAATGCCGTACAGCCGCTTCAAACCCACCCTGGACAAGGTGAGCTCCTGGTAGTCGCGATAAACAGATTGCACCGCTTCCGCATCCGCTTGTATCTGTTTGGGAACAACCTCGCTGAACTGCAATAAATAGCTGCCGCCCGAATAGCTGTTTTCTCTCACCAAAGCCAGTACGCGCAGACTCAGCCCCTTGTTGGGCAACGCCTCGATACCCGCGTATTGACCATTTTTCAACGCCTGTTGAATCATCTCTTCCGTTGGCACATCCGGCAACAAGGCATTTCCCCCCCCTGCAAAAGCCAGTATTTTTCCATCGGCTCCGAACAAGGCGACCTCGTGAATTGCCCCTTCATCAATCAACTGTGCCAAACCACTTTGAAATTGCGCAGGATTTTTTTCCGCGAACAACAACGCCATAAACTGGGTCTTTTTCGATAACTCCTTGAGGTTATTGTCGAGACCGCTACGACCCAAATTGAGACCGCCCTCCAGTGCTTTTTCCACGCGCACGTCAAACCACGATTCGATACTTTTACCCAAGAAATTTACCGATACCGCATACACCAGCACGCCAGGCGCAACCGCTATCAGGGTAAAAAACAGCACCAGGCGCAAGGTCAGTTTTGAACCGAATACCTTGTTTTTCAATTTGAGGCGCAGACGCCCTATCTGGTAGCCCACCAAACCGAGCAAACCTAGCGCAAGCAAGCCTGTCAGTCCGAGCAGCCCATAGTAACTGACGGAAAACACCTCGGTGTTTACACTGTTACTCGATAACAGATAGAGCAGGGCAATGCCGACAAAGACGCTGATGGAGATCAGATATTTCACCGTTACTCCGCCTTGCCCGGATTGCGCGCCGCGCCCTCTTCGGGTCGTATCACCCAGCGATACCAGCCCGAATCAAGATCCCAGTCCTTGCTGGTCAACACATTCACTTGCATCAACTTGGGGAGTTGCCGGGTATCCAGCCGCAACCGGGCCGAGGCAATATAGCTAGCCTCTTTTTTCAGGGTGTCCGCCGGGATATAAGTCGAACTTTGACGAGCCAAAGTACGCAACATCTCATCAAGGCTGACAAAATTCTGGAGCAATGCGCCACGCGAAATACGGTATTGACGGGTAAGCGCATTGTAGGAAAGTTTGACTGCATGCTCGTTTGCAAATACCTGCTCATCCAGCCAATACCAGCGCGAACGCGTCAGCGAAAACTCGCTCACAAAATACAGTGGCACCCCCAGGGACAGCGCATGTTGCACCTCATAACTCGGGCTGACATTAAAATCTACAATGAATTGATAGCCATCCTCACCCAGACGCATTTCTGCCTTGTTTACCTCTATGCCCCCCGCATAAACCGATGTGGCGACTAACCACATTGACAAGGCAAAGCACAGCAATGCTTTAACGATCATGGCGCAGGCCACCCCAAATGATGAATCATCCGCGCTGTGCACGCCCCCCTCAACCCTGTTCCCTCGCGCCCGCCCCCCTCAAGGGAACAAGAGCGGGCGAGGGGTACGGTACGTCGCTGCGCGAGATTCACGTTAAGCCGTTTTTTGCAGCAAGGCATAAAAAAATCCATCATGCTGGTCATTCGGCAACAAGCCCTGTTGCGGCAAATCCATCGGCAAACGCAGCGCATCAGCTTGCCGAACCACAAACGAATCTATAACCTCTTGATTTTCCTGATTAAATATAGAGCATGTTGCATAGAGCAATTGGCCGCCAGATGCCAACAACGGCCATAGCGCATCCAGAATCTCTGCCTGCTGTCTGGCGAAAGAGGCCAAATCCTTCTTGCGGCGCAGCCATTTTATGTCGGGGTGACGGCGCACCACGCCAGTAGCAGAGCAGGGTACGTCTGCCAAAATGCGCTCGAATGGCTTGCCATCCCACCATTCACCGGGATGAGCGGCATCACCACACAACAGGGTCGCGGATAAATCCAGACGCTGTAAATTTTCTGCCACGCGCTGTAAACGCTTTTCGTCCTTGTCCAGCGCCACCATTTCTACCCCAGCTGCTACCCCGGCACGCTCCAGAATATGTGCGGCCTTGCCGCCCGGCGCGGCACAGGCATCCAGCACCCGCATCCCCTTGCCGACATCCAGCAATCTCGCGGCATACTGCGCGCCCGCATCCTGCACCGACACCACGCCATCGAAAAAGCCGGGCAACTTGTCCACAGACAGCGGTTTATCCAATAACACCGCATCCGGTTCTATGCACCGTGCGGCAATGCCCAGTGCGGCCAATTGCTCAAGATATTCCGCTGTCGTGGCACGCTGCCGATTAACCCGTAACGTCATCGGCGGATGCTGATTTCCCGCGTCGAGTAGGGCGGTGGCGCGTTCTCCATACTGCGCCCTGAGTTCGTCTATCCACCACACTGGATAATTAAAACGCCCTTCGGCGGACAGAGCCGCCTGCGCCAGCAATTCGGCTTGATTGCGCAAAAAGTTACGCAGAATCGCATTCACCAGCCCGCGAATTTTCGGGTTCAGCATATCCGCCGAACGCACCGCGTAATCCACCACCGCATGTTGCGCCGCCTTGCTGTACTGCAACTGATAAAGCGCCACCAGCAACAGATAGGTAATGCGCTGATCGGTCAAATGCTTGTGCAACAACAGATTGAGTACCGCGTTCAATTGCCCGTAAAAGCGCAGCGTGCCATAGCTCAAGTCTTGCAGCGCCGCGCGTTGTGCGGGGGTCCAAACCGATTTTCTGCGCAACGACTCATCCAGCACCTGGTTGAGATTGCGACCCTCTACCAGCACTTGCTGGACAATCTGGGTGGCCGCCAATTGAATATTGTGCATTTAAATTACCAAAAAATTATCGCCGATGCGGATCGGCATGGCTTGCAGGAATTGCACAGCAGATTGCGCCTTGCCACCCGGACGTTGCAACACTTCCAGTCGTAAGGCGGCATCGCCGCAAGCGACGGTTATGCCGCGCTTGTCCACCTCCAGCACTTCGCCAGGCTTGCCTTGTTTATCCAGACACAAGGTAGCCTGCCAGATTTTGACCACCACGCCATTCAGGCTGGCCTGACACACCGGGAAAGGGTTGTATGCCCGCACCGCCCGTGCGATCTGTCGCGCATCTTGCCGCCAATCAATGTGCGCCTCGTTTTTGAGCAGCTTGGCAGCATAACATGCAGCCGCGTTATCCTGCGCAACCGGCATCAGGCGCTGCGCTGCCAGCAGCCGCAACCCCTCAAGAATGTCTTGCGCGCCCATCGCGGCCAACTTGTCGTGCAGCGTTTGGGCATTGTCTGTTTCAGCAATCGGGCAAGCGTCGCGGAGCAGCATATCGCCGGTATCCAAGCCCACATCCATCTGCATGATGGTGATGCCCGTCTCGCGGTCTCCCGCCAGAATCGCACGCTGTATCGGTGCCGCCCCACGCCAGCGCGGCAGCAGCGAAGCGTGGATATTCAAGCAACCGTAGCGCGGTATCTCCAACACAATTTTGGGCAAAATCAGCCCGTAGGCCGCCACCACCATCACATCGGCATCCAGTGCCGCAAGCGCGCGCTGCACTTCCTCGTCCTTCAATGTTTGCGGTTGTAGAACCGTCAGCCCGTGTTGCAAGGCAAGCTGTTTGACCGGGCTGGCGGTAAGCTGCATACCGCGCCCGGAGGGACGATCCGGTTGCGTCAACACAGCGATGACTGTGTGTTCCTCAAGCAAAGCCGCCAAAGCACTGGCGGCAAATTGAGGGGTACCGGCAAAAATT
>PEUR01000017.1:12264-12570 GCA_002780675.1 Gallionellales bacterium CG03_land_8_20_14_0_80_55_15
GCGCGCACGGTTACTTGTTCGGAACGCTTGACGGTTTCGTAGATTCCCGGCACGGACAAGCAGCCTTCTTCGCTCATCACCTCGCCGCTACAGGACAATAGCTCAGGGTTAATAAACACCCTTAATTCATCATGCGTATCGGATATATCCAGCACGATAATTTGTTCATGCACATCCACCTGCGTCGCCGCCAAACCGACACCCGGCGCAACATACATGGTTTCCGCCATATCTTTAATCAATTTGCGGGTGTTGTCGTTAACCTGACCGACCTTTTTGGCGAGAGTATGCAGGCGCTCATCGGGA
>PEUR01000109.1 GCA_002780675.1 Gallionellales bacterium CG03_land_8_20_14_0_80_55_15
TTATGCATCATGCCAAGCAATCTGGTAAAGGTATCCTGGCGCGGGAGATTATCGCGCTGGTCAATCCGATCAAAGCCATTTCACCCGAGTGCCCTGTGGCAGAGGTGGCAGAACTGTTTCTGGGACCCGACTATACCCAGTTGCTGTCGCTGCCGGTGATCGAACATGGACGACCTGTCGGCGTGATCAGCCGCTACCGTTTCATGGATATGTATCTCAAGCCCTTTGCCCGCGAACTGTACGGCAAACGCCCGATACGCGGTTTCATCAATGATAAGCCGCTGATGATCGAACTCGACCAGCCGCTGGCGGAGGCCGCGCTGCATGTGGCGGAAAAAATGCAATTCCCGCTCACCGAAGACTTCATCATTACCCGCCACGGTAAATATCTGGGCGTAGGTTTCGTGATGGATTTGCTCAAGGCGATGGAATTGCGTATGCGCGCCAATACCGACGAGTTGAATCAGGCTTATACCCAGCTCAAGTCCTCGCAGATGGCGCTGGTGCAGTCGGAAAAAATGGCCTCATTGGGGCAGATGGTGGCGGGGGTCGCGCACGAGATCAATACGCCGCTGGGCTATGTGCAAAACAATGTGGCAATGGGGCAGGAGATTTTCATGCAGGTCAGGAATCTGCTGGCCGACTATGAAGCGCTGGTGGATAAGCTGCTCGACGAACAGGCGAGCGAGGAACAGATCGCTGCTCAGATGCAGCAAATTTCCGCGATGCGCGCCGATTTTGATGCCCAGGAAATGCTCGGCGAGATGCAAGGTTTGATGGTGGATTCCTTGTATGGCATAGATCAGATTTCCGAGTTGGTGTTGAATCTAAAAGATTTTTCGCGCATGGATGCGGCGGCAACCGAGGCCGTAAATATCAACGCCTGTATCGAAAGCGCGCTCAATATCGGGCGCAACGTACTCAAGAACAAGGTGGAAATCGTCAGGAATCTGGCTGAACTTCCCAAAATCACTTGCGCCCCCTCGCAGCTCAACCAGGTCTTCCTCAATCTGTTTACCAATGCCGCTCAAGCCATGGAAGACAAGGGCGAACTGACTATTGCGACCTGGTTCGCCGACGCGGCGTTACACATCAGTGTGACCGACAACGGTAAAGGGATCGCCGAGGAACACCTGACGCGCATTTTTGACCCGTTTTTTACTACCAAGCCGGTCGGTGAAGGCACGGGG
Source organism: Gallionellales bacterium CG03_land_8_20_14_0_80_55_15 (assembly GCA_002780675.1). Classification (GTDB taxonomy): domain Bacteria; phylum Pseudomonadota; class Gammaproteobacteria; order Burkholderiales; family Gallionellaceae; genus Gallionella. Next base: position 1,191 of record PEUR01000109.1, read on the forward strand.
CTGGGGCTGGCCATCAGCCACCAGATCATCCAGCAGCATGGTGGGGAAATTACCGTTGAGTCGCACCTCGGTGCGGGGACGAGTTTCCATATTTGCCTGCCGGTTGCCAAGTCCGAGCGGCGGCTGGAAGTCGTAGCGGCATAACAAAATCAAGGAAAATGCGATGAGTAAACCCACCCTGTTGTTGATTGATGATGAAGAGCGCATCTTGCGTTCGCTGCGCATGTTGTTTTTTACCGGCTACACCGTGCGCATGACGACCGATCCGCACGAGGCGCTGCGCATCCTGCGCGATGAAAAAGTGCATGTGATTATCAGCGATCAGCGTATGCCGCTCATGCAAGGCTCGGAACTGCTGCGTCTGGCGCGCGAGGCATCGCCCGCCACCATGCGTATTTTGCTGACCGGCTACTCGGACATGGAAGCCTCAATCGCCAGCGTCAACGAGGGCGAGGTATTCCGCTATCTTCTCAAACCCTGGGTGGGCGAAGAGGTGAGACGCGTGGTTGCCGAGGCGGCCGCCATCGCCGAGGCCAGTTTCGCGGTGCAATCGAATAAGCAGGTTGCGGTGGTCAAGAGCCACAAAAAGCCGCGCGTCCTGATCATGGATCACGAAGAGACCACGGCCAGGACAGTGCATGAAATTCTCGGTGATCGCTGTGAAATCGTCTGGGCCAGCGATGTCCAACATGCCATGGAAGAATTGGCGCGGCAGGATGTCTCCATCGTGGTATCCGATCTCATGCTGGGCGATACCAACGTGGGCTATATTCTCAAGACCATCAAACAACTGAACCCGCAGACGCAATGCATCGTGATTACTTCCTTCAACGACACATCGCGGCTGATCGAACTCATCAATCAGGCACAGATTAGCCGCTATATGCCAAAACCCGTCAGCAAAAACCTGTTGGCGCGTTACCTGGAGGCGATGCTGGAACGTTTTCATGCCTTATCCGCGCAGCCCGCACTGCAAGAACGCCAGGCCGTCGCGGCCATCAGCGACCCTCAGGAAAAGCTACAGTCAAGGAATTTTATGGGATTGTTAGGCCGTTTGCGTGGGCGAATGACGGCTTGACGAGACCCACGGGCTTGCGGTATTTGTTGCGCCGCGTCTGTTCGCGACGATTTCGGCCGGTTGGCAAAATTCATGATTCTGTAATGAAAATGCAATGCTAGTGCAATATTTCCGTGCCATTCTGCCGACATGGGAAGCACATATACAAAATGTTGTTGTCGGTTATCCGTTCATGCCTGCACCGCAGTTCGCGCTGTATTTTTAGCGATTCGTTGTGGCATGACTTTGAGGTCGCTGGCATGACGACACAACAAGTCCGTTCCATTTTTCTGTCTGATATCCATCTGGGTACCAAGGCTTGTCAGGCCAGCCAATTGCTTGAGTTCCTCAAGGCCTATTCCTCTGAAAATCTGTTTCTGCTGGGCGACATCGTGGATTTGTGGGCGATGAGTCGTGGCGGCGTGTGTTGGTCAGCCAGCCAGAATACCTTCGTGCAAAAAGTGCTGCGGCGCGCCCGTCACGGCGAAAAAGTAATCTTCATTCCCGGCAACCATGATGAGGCGATGCGCGAATACGTCGGCACTTCATTCGGTGATGTGAGGGTGGAATCCGAATATATTCATACCGCCAGCGATGGTCGCCGCTATCTTCTGATACATGGCGACGAATTTGATCAGGTCACGCTGCACCACAAGTGGGTCGCCGTGCTGGGCGATATTTTTTATAACCTGCTGGTGCGCATCAATATTTATTTGTCGTGGTTGCGGCGCACCTTAAAACGCCCCGGTTACTGGTCTTTGGCGGGTTATGCCAAACGCAAGATAAAGACTGCGCTGAATTTTATTTTCGATTTTGAAGATTCGGTCATTCACCATGCGCGTGAACGCGGCCTGGATGGGGCGATTTGCGGCCATATCCATTGGCCGATGATTAAGGAAATTGAGGGGTTAAGCTACATCAATTGTGGCGATTGGGTGGATAGCTGCACGGCCATTGTCGAGCATCTGGATGGGCGCATGGAGTTGATACGCTGGAACGGACACGCCGCTGCGGCTGCTGAAATGATTAAAAAATTGAAAGTTGACTAAATCGTTATGAAAATCCTGTTTATATCCGACGTTTATTTTCCGCGTATCAACGGTGTCTCGACTTCGATTGAAACGTTTCGCCATGAGCTGCGCGCGCTGGGTCACACGGTGCATCTGATAGCGCCCAAATACCTGACAGCCAGCACCGATGAAACCGACATCCTGCGCGTTCCCTCGCACGGTGTGCCGCGCGACCCCGAAGATCGCTTCATGCGCTACAGCGGGGTGATGCAGCATCTGGAAAAATTGCGCGGCGAACGCTATGACATCATCCACATACAAACCCCTTTCGTGGCGCATTATCTGGGCACCAAGCTGTCCGGGTTGCTCGGCATCCCCTGTGTGGAGACCTATCACACCTTCTTTGAGGAGTATCTGTACCACTACATTCCGTTCGTGCCCAAACCGTGGTTGCGTCTGCTCGCCCAGCGTTTCTCGCGGCATCAGGGCAATAGTCTGGATGGCATGGTGGTGCCGTCTCATCCGATGCGCCAAGTCCTGAAAAACTATGGGATTACCACGCCTACCGAAGTTATTCCGACCGGCATTGAGCCGGACAGCTTCGTATTGGGTGATCGCGCCGAGTTTCGCCGCAACTACGGGATAGCACAGGAGCGCCCTGTACTGCTGTTTGTGGGGCGTGTGGCGCACGAGAAGAATATCGGATTTCTGCTGAAGGTCTTGGCACAAGTCAGGAAAGCCGTTCCCGATGTATTGTTCGTGATCGCTGGTGCCGGCCCGGCATTGCCAAGCCTGGAGCATGAGGTGAGGGAGATGGATTTGAGCGAAAACGTCAAATTCATCGGCTATCTCGATCGCCATACAGAATTAAACAGTTGTTATCGCTGCGCCGACCTGTTTATCTTTGCCTCACGCACGGAAACTCAGGGGCTGGTGTTGCTGGAAGCGATGGCGCAAGGTGTGGCGGTGGTTTCCACGGCTGAGCTGGGGACGCGCGATGTGCTGCGCGAAGGGGCGGGCGTGTGGATTGCCAGGGAAGAATTGGCAGACTTTTCCAATAAAGTCGTGCGCTTGCTGGATGATGCAAAAGTGCGCGCCAGTCTGGGCGAAGCCGGACGCGAATATGCGCATGGCTGGTCAGCCAGCCAGCAAGCCGGACGGATGGTGGCGTTCTATCATGCCGTGCTGTCGGCATCGGCTGTGCCAGAACTATCGGCTTTGCCGCTTTGAAGTCATACCCAATGCCTGCATGAGGTGGCATGATGGTGCGGGACGAGCTGTGTTGAATTCGATAAAAAACCCATAACATTATGAATGCTATGGGTTTTTTATGTGTCCGTGCACTGCGATAAATCAACCGCTGTTGCGCAGTCCCGTGGCGATGCCGTTGATGGTCAGGTGGATGGCGCGCTTGGTCAGTTCGCTGCTGTCTCCGGCACGGTGGTGTGCCAGCAGGGCGACTTGCAAGTGGTTGAGCGGATCAATGTAAGGCATACGGGTCAGCAGGCTGCGCGCGAAGGTCGGGTTGTCGTGCAACAACACCTGGCTGCCAGTGACGGCGAACAGCATTTTGATGGTTTCTTCAAACTCCTGTTTGATGGCACCGAAAATAGCTTCGCGCAGTGCTGGGTCTTCGACTAGTTCCGCATAGCTCGCGGCGATCCCCATGTCGGTCTTGGACAGCACCATGTCCATGTTCGACAACAGCCCCTTGAAGAACGTCCAGTCCTTGTACATGGCTTGCAATTGTGCCAATCCGGTCTGTCCTTCGCGTTCGATGAAGCGATTCACCGCGCTGCCGAAACCAAACCAGCCGGGTAGCAGGGTGCGGTTCAGACCCCAGCTGAATACCCAGGGAATAGCGCGCAGGTCTTCGATACGATCCGAGGCGCGGCGCGCAGAGGGGCGGCTGCCGATGTTGAGTTCGGCGATTTCGCGTATCGGCGTGGCGGTGAAAAAGTATTCGGTGAAACCGGGCGTTTCATACACCAGCTTGCGGTAGGCCGCGAAAGCATCCAGGCTCAAGGCTTCCATGATGCGGTGAAATTCCGGCATCGCGCTGTCTGCGCCGTGATGATGCAGCAGCGTGGCTTCCATGGTCGCGGCAACCAGCGTCTCAAGATTGCGCCGACCAATTTCCGGGTTGGAGTATTTGCTGGAAATGACCTCGCCCTGTTCGGTGATGCGGATCTGCCCGTTCACGCTGCCCGGCGGTTGCGCCAGAATCGCATCGTAGCTGGGGCCGCCGCCGCGACCGACCGTGCCGCCACGCCCGTGGAACAGGCGCAGTTCGATGCCATATTGGTTGAACACTTTAACCAGCTCCAGCTCGGCTTTATAGAGTTCCCAGTTGGCGGTGACATAGCCACCGTCCTTGTTGCTGTCGGAATAGCCCAGCATGACTTCCTGCGTGTTGCCGCGTTTTGCCAGCAATTGGCGGTAGTAAGGGAGGTTGAACAGGTCTTTCATGATAGACCCGCAACCGCGCAAGTCTTCGATGGTCTCGAACAGGGGAATGATGTTGATGTGCAACTGGGGCGCATCACCCCTTTCCAGCAGATTCACCTGTTGCAGCATCAGCGCCAATTCCAGCATGTCGCTCACTGCATCGGTCTTGGAGATGATGTGATTGGGCATGGCTTCGTGGCCGAAACGCTGATGAATTTGTGCGGCGACTTGCAGGATACGCAATTCGCTTTGGGCGATCTCGGAGTATTGCTCAACATCTCCCATCAGCAACTGGTCGGCTTGCAGGGTTTTGAGCAGGATCGCGCGGCGCGCTGCTTCATCCAGTTCTGCGTAGTTGGCAAGAATGCCGCCGTGTGCCAGCAGTTCGCTGACGGTCTGTTCATGTATCGCGCTGTGCTGGCGCATGTCCAGTGGTGCCAGGTGAAAGCCGAATACTTCGACCGCGCGGCGCAGGTTGGACAGTCGCCCTTGTGAAATATACAGCGCGCCGTGCTGTTCCAGAGAGTGGATCAAAATGTCCAGATCGGCCATGTAATCCTGCGGCTTGTCGTAAGGCTGGGCATTCGGGTTGGTCGGGCGCAAATGCGCGATGTCGTGTCCCAACTGTTGTGCGGTGGCCGACAGGCGCGAATAAATGCGGATCAAGGCGCGACGATAAGGTTCATCCGCGCGGCTGATAGCGGTGTCGTGAGCGGCATCGGCGAGAGCACGCAAGTCATCGCTGACCTCTACCAGACGGTCGGTCAGGCTCAGGCGTGTGCCGAGCAGGTTGGTTTCATTCAGATAAAATTCGAGTGCCACCGATGAGTGCTGCTGCACGGCAGATTGCATCACATCATGGGTGACATAAGGGTTGCCGTCGCGGTCGCCGCCTATCCAGCTGCCCACGCGCAAAAAGGGTGGAATCTTGAAGTCGTGGTGGTAACGGGCGGACAGTTCCTGTTCCATGCCCGCGTAAATTTTGGGAATCTCTTTGAGGAAGGTATAGCGGTAAAATTCCAGGCCGTTCTTGATTTCGTCGTTAACCGTCAGCTTGGCGGTGCGCAACATGCGCGTCTGCCAGAGGATCAGCACGAAACGGCGCAACAGGATTTCGTTGTCGGCGAGGTCTTCCGGGGTCATGTCCATGCGGTCGCGGGTGGATAACAGGCTGGAAATAATCAGGTGGCAATCCAGGATGCTCTTGCGTTGCACTTCAGTGGGGTGGGCGGTCAGCACCGGCGAAATCAGTGCGCTATTGAGAAAAGCCTGCAACCTTTCTTTGCTGACTGGTTTCTCTGTCAGACGATCCAGCGCCAGTTTGAGACTGCCATTTTTGGGAGGGGAACCCGCCTTGAGGTGATTGCGATGGCGGCGGTTGTGGTGTAAATCCTCGGCGATGTTGGAAAGTTGCGAGAAGTAGCTGAAGGCGCGCACCACAGCCAGTGTTTCGCCCGGGTTCAGCGCGTCCAGTATGGCTTCGAGTTGAATGCGATCCTGGTTGTCCTGGATTTTACGAAAGCGCACCGCCGAGCGGCGCACGTTTTCGACCAGTTGATAGATTTCCTCGCCATCCTGTTCGCGTATCGTGTCGCCAAGGATGCGACCCAACAGACGGACATCTTCACGCAACGGGACATCTTTGCTGGAAATGTCGGAAGGGGCAAAAAATAAATTCATCATAAGTTATACATAAAAAAGCGCGGCAAGCTCCGTGTTAGAATGCGCCGCGTAATTAATCACAAAGAATTCAGGAAATCAGATGAGTACAGTTTCTGCAACAACTCCGTCTTCAGCTTCTCCAACCTCAATTTCTTCAGCACCTTTGGCTCGTCTGGTTATTGCTTCGCGCGAAAGCGCATTGGCCTTATGGCAAGCACAACACATCCGGGACAGACTGCGCGCATTATATCCACAAACCGAAGTCAGCATCTTGGGAATGACGACGCAAGGCGACCAGATACTTGATGTCACGCTCTCAAAGATTGGCGGAAAAGGCTTGTTTGTCAAGGAGTTGGAAACTGCGCTGGAAGATGGTCGCGCCGATCTTGCTGTGCATTCCCTCAAAGATGTGCCGATGGTGATGCCGGAGGGCTTTGTGCTGGCCGTTATCGGCGAGCGCGAAGATCCGCACGATGCCTTCGTTGCCAATCATTATGAAAATCTTGCCGCCTTGCCGGCGGGCAGTGTGGTGGGGACTTCCAGCCTGCGCCGCGAAAGCCAGTTGCGCGCGCGTTTCCCGCATTTAGACATTCAGCCCTTGCGCGGCAATGTGCAGACCCGGCTGCGCAAGCTGGACGAAGGCCAGTATGCCGCGATTATTCTGGCTGCTGCCGGTCTGAAACGACTGGGGCTGGGCGAACGCATCCGGGGCATTATTTCCAGCGCAGACAGTTTGCCCGCCGTAGGGCAGGGCGCGCTGGGTATCGAATGTTGCAGCAACCGCGCGGAGGTCATCGCCATGTTGCAACCCTTGCACCATGCGGATACCGCAGCCTGCGTGTTTGCCGAACGCGCCATGAGCCGTGCGTTGGCGGGGAGTTGCCAGGTGCCGTTGGGCGGCTTTGCCGAAGTACAAGACGGGAAATTGCGTATGCGCGGCTTCGTTGCCAGCCCGGATGGCAAGCAAATCGTGCGCGCCGAAGCGACCGGCGAGCTGGCTGCACCGGAAGCGTTGGGTAACCGCATCGCCGATGCCTTGCGCGCGCAGGGTGCGGACGAGATTCTTGCCGCGCTGAATGCCTAACACGCCTTTGCAGGGTTTGAAAATTCTGGTCACGCGACCGCGCGATCAGGCCTTGCAACTGGCTCGGGGTATTGCTCAGGCGGGCGGCATTCCGGTTCTGTTTCCATTGCTGGACATAGCGCCTGTAGCAGATAGCAGGGCGTTGCAAGAGCAGGTATCTCGTCTGACAGAGGCGCAACTCGCCATCTTCATCAGCCCGAATGCGGTGCAATACGGCATGGCGGCAATACGCGATGGCCTCTCACTCACCCTCGCTCACCCCTCCCCCGCTCTTGTACCCTTTAGGGTGTGCGGGGCAGAGAGGGCGGATTTCCCGCCAACACTGAAAGTGGCAACGATAGGCCCAGGCAGTGCCAAAGCGTTGCGCGAATGGGGTGTTGATGATGTTCTCGTTCCCTCCGAGCGATATGACAGCGAAGGTTTGCTGGCAAGACCAGAATTACAGCAGATTGCCGGTTGGCGGGTAATGATTTTTCGCGGTGACGGCGGGCGCGAGTTGTTGGGCGATACGCTCAAGGCCAGAGGGGCTGCGGTGGAATATGTGACCTGCTATCGGCGTCGCAAGCCGCAACAGACCCCCGTCGAATTATTGGCGGCACAGCCGGATGCGCTTACCGTTACCAGCAGCGAGGCGTTGGGTTATTTGTGGCAAATGCTGGATAAGCAGGCGCAAGCGGCGCTGCACAATATGCCGTTATTTGTGCCGCATCCGCGCATCGCCGAATTGGCGCGCTCTCAAGGTTGGACGCAGGTGCATTTAACGGTTGCTGGGGATGAGGGTTTGTTGGCCGCGTTGCAGGATTGGGCAAAAGGGAGAGGTCTGGCATGAGCGATAAAATTTCATCCGCAGGAAAAACCGACACTGACTCAGGCAAAGCCGCGCCAGTGTCGGCGAGTTCGTCCGCCGCCGCGCCGCACAAGACCACTTTGGCCGACCTGTTCAATCACATCAGCATCACGCAAATGACGCTGGTATTGCTGGTGGCGATTTTCGTCTGGCAATGGCTGGACGGGCATAGGGCGATTAGCGAGATGCGTCAGGAATTGGCGCAGAAAATTGCCGAGATGGACGGGGCGAGCAAGGCTGGTGCGATTCTGTCCACGCAAAATCAGGACGAGGTGCGTGCTATGTCCGTCAAGGTCGCCAAGTTGGAAAGCTATTACGACGAAACGCAAAATCAACGCGCAGCCCTGGAAACTTTGTATAACACCTTGTCGGTCAGCCGCGACGAAACCGCCCTGGCGGATGTCGAGCAACTGCTGCTGATCGCCGGGCAGCAGTTGCAGTTGCTGGGCAATGTGAGGGCTGCGCTGATTGCGATGGAAAGCGCCGATGAGCGTTTGCAGCGCATGAATCGCCCCGCTTTTAATGGATTGCGTTTGTCCATCGAGCAGGATATAGACAAGCTGCGCGCTTTGCCCAAGGTGGATATTCCAGGAATGGATATGCAAATCAATAGGTTACTATTGGAAATGGACGATTTGCCGTTACCCGAACAGCAGCGTGCTGTCGGGCGGGAGACGGCTCATGCAGTCGTTGCCAGCGCGAATGATCCGGCATGGCAACGGATGTTGCAAAGCGTCTGGCTTGAGATCAAGGATATGGTTCGTATAGAGAACACCGGACTGAAGCAAATCCCCCTGTTGCCCCCCAAGGAAGAATTTTTCCTGCGCGAGAATATCAAGATGCGCTTGATGCTGGCGCGGCTCGCCATGTTGTCGCACGATGAGGTCAGTTTCAAACAGGAGCTCAAGACGGCGCACCTATGGACGAAACGGTTCTTTGATGTCAAATCCTCGCAAGGGAAACAGATGCTTGACGACATTGATAAGCTGGCTGCCGCGAGTGTCAGCATCGAGTTACCGGACATCAGTCCCAGTTTGCAGGCGGTGCGCAGCTACCGCTTGAGCCATGACACGGCTGCGGAAATCGGCACGGCCTACCCGCATAAGGCTGCGCGATGAAATACCTGATTTCTATTCTGGTGTTGTTCGCTGCAGCGGTAGTGCTCAGTACGCTGCTACAAAATAGTGCCTACGTGCTGTTTGTTTATCCGCCTTATCGCGTTGATCTGTCTCTAAAACTGTTCGTATTGCTGTTTGTACTGGTGATTGGACTCGGATATTGGATGGTACAGTTAGCCCTGCTCGCCATGCGTTTGCCGACGGTGGTGGAAAAGCTTCGCCAGCATCGCGCACAAATCAAAGCACGCAAGTTGCTGGATATTGCCCTGACCAGCTTCTTTGAAGGGCGCTATGCCGAGGCCGAGAAGGCGGCAGCCAAAGCCATCAAGATGGGAGAAATGTCTGCCTTGTATCCTATTGTCGCGGCGCGCGCGGCGCACGAGCTGTCGGCGACGGACCGGCGCGATGCCTATCTTTCCACGGTCGGCGACAAGACCCCGGGCGAAACCACGCTGCGCTTCATGACTACCGCCAAATTTAAGCTCGATCAGCATGACCCGCAGGGCGCGCTGAACGCCTTGCAGTTACTGCATGACAGCGGGGCAAAAGTCCATACCGGCGCATTGTCTATGGAACTCAAGGCGCAACAGGAAGCGGGTAACTGGGACGAAGTGCTAAGCGTTCTCGCGCAACTGGAAAAACGCAAAGCGATAGATGCAACGCTGGCGGAGCGGGTGCGTAACCATGCCACGCAGGAAAAATCGCGACAGAAATAAATGCTGCTCAAAAAGGGACTCATGCAGGCGTGCTTTGTGTACCCTGAGCCTGTGTTCACCAACGCTGCGCCCATCTCGTAAAGCGTGAAACCCACGCCATATTTATGAAGGCAGGGAGTATGCGAGCCGGGACACCATGCCTCGCATGTGCCCCATCGAACGATGCGTTTGTGCCAGTATTCTACATAGCTGATTGATTAGTAATGAAATTATGCCGATTTGAGCAGTGCCCTGATTTCTTGCGAGCGCGTTCAGCAGATCAATCGGATCAATCGAGTCTGGCCCCATTGATTTCGTGTAAGGTAAGTTGGGGTAGGGGTCGTCCTTTCACGCATCTATGCAACAACGCCAACCTAGAGTAGTGAGTACCGTTATGCGCTGGTTAAATAAATTACATCCACAAAACAGTTTGCGTGCGCAAATCAGTTTGGCGAGCGGCACGTTGGCGGTGCTGTTGTCGTTGGCATTGAGTTTTTATGCGGCAGAAAACAGCAAGCAGCAGATTGAGCAAAGCGAAGGTGAGTCTTTCGC
>PEUR01000044.1 GCA_002780675.1 Gallionellales bacterium CG03_land_8_20_14_0_80_55_15
AAATTCACCCTCGAAGTCAACAACCGCCAGCACCTTGCCAGCATCATGCGCAGCCTGCGCATCATCCCGGAAGTCATCCGCATCATCCGTGTGCAGAACGCGGGGTAAATCCCATAGACTGTATTACCTATGCATTTCGGCATATTGTTCTCGATAGAAAACTCATATACAGTTTCTTCGCGTACAAGCCCATTCGTCGCGTTAAACATTGTCACCCTTCTCTTATCAACAATTAACGCACACAAATTGCGACATTGGAGAGCATAAAATGCTGGAAAAACTTAAAGATTACAAGGAACTCATCGCTATCATTGTCTTTTTCCTTGGCGGGTTCGTCTGGCTGCAAACCCAGTTTCCAAACAAAAATGATCTGAAAAGCGAACTTGGAGCCATTCGATGTCAGTTAAACCAATATATGAAACTGACGCAGCTACAAATTCTTAGCCAGGAACAGGAAAGACAACTCCTCACCTTGAAAGGCCAACTTTCCAGCGCAAAACCAGAAGCAGACGATGGAAGCATGTTAACCATCTCGCCAGCGATGAAAATAGAAATTGATCAGTTAAAACTGGATTATTCGGCGGTGAGAAATGAACTTGGGCGAACAACCTCTGAAATGGCGAAAATTCGCGATGAACTGGCTCGCGGCGTTTGTGGGAAGGTAGAATTGTGAACAAAATCATTTTGGCAATTTGCACCCTGTTACTCTTCTCCTATCCCGCAAGCGGTGGCTCTTTGGATGCGCTGATCAATAAAAATGTCACGCGTTCAACTCAAAGCTATCAGGCCGCCACACTTTCGCCCACCGTCCAACCCGCCACTGTTGCGCAGTGTTGGATACACATACGCAGTGACCGCCAACAGCGACTTGCCAGGGAAATTCTTGAAACGTTAATGAAACATCGCTATCAACGAGGAACTATCGAATGGAAGCCCATACAGAAAGTAGACACCGGCCCGCAAAGAAGCCAGTTACGCTACTTTAAACGACAAGATCAAAGGCAAGCTCAGGAAATATTTGAAGTGTTGCGTGCGCTGATTCCGCAGATCGAACTAAGCGATGAGTCCGCAAAATACGAAAATGTTGACTGGATCAAGTCGGGACACTACGAGTTATGGCTTGCGCCAGACTTGAAGCGTCTCCAGCGTCCACAATAGATGAGGGCAACACGACAATACGCCAGGAAACGAACTGCGTACATCACATAACATATTGATTATTAAAAATAAATTTGTTACAACGGGACAAATGCGCTTGCTTCTCCCGCACATCCTACAGACACTCTCCGCCGTATAAGCGCAACAATTCCAACATCGAGGATGCCTTGTCCAGGGTTTCCTGATACTCCGCATCAACCTGCGAGTCGGCGACCAGGCCGCCGCCTGCCCAGCCGCATATTTCGTCGTTCGCATAGACCAGCGTGCGGATGACGATGTTGCTGTCCATGTTGCCGTCAAAGCCGATGTAGCCTATCGCACCGCAATACACACCGCGCCGGTCAGGTTCCAATGCTGCGATGATCTGCATGGCGCGAACTTTTGGCGCACCGGTGATCGAGCCGCCCGGAAAACAGCCTTGCAACAGGTCCAGCGCGTCGCGCCCTGCCGCCAACTCGCCCTGCACCGTGCTGACCAGATGATGGACATTAGAATAGCTCTCCACCTCAAACAGTTTGGGTACGCGCACCGAGCCGGGCGCACAGTTCTTGCCCAGATCGTTGCGCAGCAAGTCCACGATCATCAGGTTTTCGGCGCGATCTTTGGGATGCAGACGCAACTCGTCGGCCAGTTGCGCATCGCGCAGCGCATCGGCATCGCGCGGGCGCGTGCCCTTGATCGGTTTGGTTTCGACTCTGCCGTTATGGACGCGGATGAAGCGCTCCGGCGAGGCACAGAGAATCTGCACACCGGGAAAATCAAGGTAAGCCGAAAAGGGGGCGGGGCTCAAGCTGCGCAGCTTGAGGTAGGCGCACAGCGCATCGCCTGTTGCGCTGGCCGAAAAGCGTTGCGCGAGGTTGATCTGATAGCAGTCGCCCGACTGCAAATAGCCCTGCACCGTCTGGAACGCACGCGCATAACTGTCTTTGCTGAAGTTGCAAACAATCTTGCCGCGCACGCGGAAATTATCGGCCAACGGCACAGGCTCGGCCTGCAAACGCGCCAATAGCTGCGCCAACAAGGCTCGCGTTGCGGCATAACGTTGCTGCGAAACCAGACGCGCGGTGTGTTGCTGATGATCCAGCACCAGCGCCCAGTCGTAGAAGCCTAGCGCCATCACCGGCAGCGTGTCGCAAGCAAGATCAGGCAAAGCTGGCCTGCGATGCGTCAGGTCATAACTCCAGTAACCCAACGCACCCCCGGCAAACGGCACCTCCGCGACAGGCGCGACAGGCGCGCCCAATTCGGCACGAATCAGGGCGAAAGGATCCGCATCAACTGTTTCATCCAATACCCGCGTGTGGTGCGGCGCTGCCGTGAGGATGTCGTAGCGCCCCATGCCGCCGCTATCCAGCCACGCCGCCCAGGGTAGATCAGCCAGTTTGAGGAAATAGCCCGCCGCATCGGGCTGGTAAGGCAATTCGTGGCAATAAAAACTCATTGCGGCGCGGCTCGCCCCAGGGCTTTTTCGGCGGCAATTTTTTGCAGCCATTCGCGGATCAGCGGCATGGCGGCGTTCGCTGCGTCTTCGCCAATTTTGATCAGGTGTAACTTGCTGCTTTCGTCAATCTGCGGGGTGGGACCGATGTCGGGCTGTATCACTACCTGAGCGGATTCCAGTTCGCGCGACAAAATGGACTGACGCATGATGCGCAGACTTTGCATGAGAATTTCCATGATATTTCCCGGTGCAGGAGCATCTTTCGGCTGTCTGGAAATATCCACGGCGATGATAAAGTCGGCACCCATTTCACGCGCCAGCGTGACCGGCACGGGCTTCCTCAAGTCGCCGTCCACGTATTCATCGCCGCCTATCGTGACGGGATAAAAAATGCCTGGAATGCTGCTGGAAGCGCGCACCGCCTTGCCGGTGTTGCCGTGATTGAAAGTGGTGGTTCTCCCGTCGTTCAAGCGGGTTGCAATCGCCATAAAGGGCTTGTCCAGTTGCTCGATGGAACGGTTATTCAGGGCGCGGTTGACGAAATCCTGCAACTGTTCGCCGCGCACATAGCCGCGACGGGAAAAATCGTAATCCTTGAGTTTTTCCCTATCCATTTCCAGCGCGAGCTTTTCCATCTCAATACCGCTATAACCGCCCGCGTACAACGCGCCGACCACGGCACCCGCACTGGTTCCCAGCACCATATCCACCTTGATGCCGGC
>PEUR01000161.1 GCA_002780675.1 Gallionellales bacterium CG03_land_8_20_14_0_80_55_15
AGGGTGATTGGGTCGGCATCCAGTCGCGCGCGGGCGATACGGTGCTGCGTGCCACGGTGACCGGGCGGGTGCAGCCCGGTGTGGCCTATACCACCTTCCACTTCCCGGAATCCGGCGCAAATGTGATTACCACCGACAACTCCGACTGGGCGACCAACTGTCCCGAATACAAGGTGACGGCGGTGCAACTGGTGCGGGTGGACGAACCTTCTGCGTGGCAGATGCGCAATGCCCGCGAAGACAAGCTGCAACAGCGTTTGCTGGCAGAAGCTGCGGCTCGATGAAAGATGCGACCCGATGAAAGACGCGGTCAGTCTTGCGCCACAGGTGCAATGGGCGGTGTGCCGCGCGGGAACGGGTACTGCCCTGGACACGCTGGCCGAAGAAATTCCCGTCGCCTTTGAGTACAACGGCATCGCCCACGCCGTGATGCTGGCCACCCCCACTGACCTGGAAGATTTCGCGGTGGGTTTCAGTCTGACCGAAGGTATCGTTGACACGCGCCGCGCAGTGTACGCCATCGAGATTGAACAGGCCGAAGCGGGCATCACACTGCATCTGGACATCGCGGCTGGCGCGTTTGCGCGCCTCAAACAGCGGCGGCGCAGTCTGGTCGGGCGTACCGGTTGCGGCTTGTGCGGCACGGAAAGCCTGGCACAAGTGATGCGGGATATTTCGCCCGTCCAAACCGCGCAACCGTTCTCGCTGGCGGCGCTGTATGCCGCTTTACGCCAACTGCCCGAGCGCCAGCCGCTGCAACAGCTGACCGGCGCAGTACATGCGGCCTGTCGCGTGCTTAGCGACGGCAGCATCAGCCATGTGCGCGAAGATGTGGGTCGCCACAACGCGCTGGACAAGACGCTGGGCGCACTGGCGCGTGCGGATTTGCCAGCACAAGGCGCTTTGCTCATCACCAGCCGCGCCAGTTTCGAGATGGTGCAGAAAACGGCCGCGCAAGGCTACGGGCTGCTGGCTGCGGTGTCGGCACCGACCGCCGCTGCCGTGCGTCTGGCAGACAAATTGAACATCACCCTGGTCGGTTTTTTGCGCGGCCAGCACTGCGCGGTTTACACGCACGGACAACACTTGCAAGGATTAACGATATGAAAGCAGGCTCATTGATCAAAATGGCGAACCAAATCGCCGATTTTTTTGCCGCCATGCCCTGCCGTGAGCAGGCGGTGCAGGACATGGCGGCGCACATCCGGCGTAGCTGGGAAGCGCGTATGCTCCGCGACCTGCTGCAACATATTGAAAAAAATGGCGATTCCGACTTGTCGCCGCTGGCGCGCGAGGTATTCGCAAAGCTAGAAGCCTGATTCATTCCGGGAATCTGTCCGACTTTCAGGCGGAAAGGACGAGACGACATACACAGGAAAAAAGGATGAACGTTATTTCGATAGTTGGACACTCCGGGGCGGGCAAGACCACGCTGGTGGAAAAACTCATCGTCGAGTTATGCACACGCGGGGTAAAAGTGGCCACCCTCAAACACGCACACCATAAAGTGGTGCTGGATACGCCGGGCAAGGACAGCTACCGTTACAAGGCAGTCGGCGCGCTGATGAGTATGCTGGTGACGCGCGACGCACTGCAACTGGTGGCCGATGTCCAGGAAGAACGCGAGCCCGAGCAACTGGCGCAACGCTTTTTGGGCGAGGCGGACTTGGTTCTGGCAGAAGGATTCTCGCTGTGTGCCACGCCCAAAATCGAAGTGTTGCGCCGCGCCTGCGGCAAGCCGCCGCGCTGTGCGATCGAAGACGGGCTGCTCGCCCTCGTCACCGACATGGATGAGGTCTATCCGCAGTTGCGGCACTTTGCGCTGGACGACATAGGCGGCATCGTTGATTTCATGCAAGGCCGGAGATGATTTCAGATTGCACCGCAATCATTCTGACTGGCGGAGATTCTCGTCGCATGGGGCAGGACAAGGCGAATCTACTGTGGCATGAACGCAGTCTGCTGCAACACGTCATCAGCCTCGTGCAGCCCTTGTTCAGCGAGGTCATCATCAGCGTGCGCCAGCCGCGAGCGAACATCTGCTTGCCGCAAGTCTGTGATGACCCCGTCCATCGCGGGCCGCTTGGCGGACTGCTGGCGGGACTGGCAAAGGCAAACACGGCCTGGGTATTTCTGGTCGCTTGCGACATGCCGTTCATCACGCCTCGGGTGGTCGAATATCTGGCGCAACAACGGCGGGAACACCAGGCGGTCGTGCCATTCGTGCAGGGGCATCCGCAGCCGATGGCGGGATTTTATGCGCAAAGTTGTCTTGAACCCCTGCGCGCCCTGCTGCACGATGCCTCGGCCAAACACAGCCTGCGCGCCCTGCTTGAACGGCTGGACACGCATTATGTGGCAGAGGCCGAATTGCAACCGGCCGACCCGCAACTGAAGAGTTTTTTTGACCTCGATACGCCGCAGGATTTTGCGGCGGCTCAAACACGCCAGGGAGAAGTATAAGCATGGAAAAACCGCTGCAAGCCACCGAAGCACAACACCTCATCCTGCACTCCGTGATTGCGCTGGGCGTGGAAACCGTGCAACTTGATCAGTCCGTGGGGCGCGTGCTGGCACAGGAGATACACGCCAACCGCGATTTGCCGCCTTACGATGTATCGGCGATGGACGGTTTTGCGTTGCGTAGTGCCGATCTGGCAGGCGTGCCCGTTGTGCTGGAAATCATCGAGGACATCAAGGCGGGCGACCTGCCCGGCAAAATCTTACAAACGGGTCAATGTGCGCGGATTATGACGGGCGCGCCCGTGCCTGTCGGCGCGGACGCGGTGATTCGCGTCGAAGAGACGCAGGAAGCAGGCGCTACGGCTGTGCGGATCAACAAGGCGGTGAAACCCGGCAATGACATCCGTTTGCGAGGCGAAAACATGAAAGACGGCGACGTGGTGCTGACGGCGGGAACGGAGATTACGCCAGGGGTCATCGGCGTGCTGGCGACTGTCAAGGCGGCACGGTTTTCCGTGTTTCGCCGTCCGCGCGTGGCGATTCTGTCCACCGGCAACGAGCTGGAAGGCATGGATGAAGCCGTTGATTTGAACAAGATTCCCAACGCCAATAGTTACGCGCTGATGGCGCAAGTGCAGGCGCTGGGCATCGAGCCGGTGTTGCTCGGCATCGCGCGCGACGACCCCGCTGAACTGGAGCAATACTTAAAGCGCGGGCTGGAATACGACGTGCTGCTGGTATCCGGCGGCACCTCGGTCGGCGTGCATGACTATGTGCGCCCGACCATCGAAAAGCTGGGTGTCGAGATGAAATTCTGGCGCCTGGCGATCCGCCCCGGCCATCCTTTGGCGTTCGGCACGACCCACAAAACCGCCGTATTCGGCTTGCCGGGAAATCCGGTGTCCAGCATGGTGTGCTTCGAGCAGTTCGTCATCCCGGCCTTGCGGCAGATGATGGGCAACAAGCGTTTGTATCGGCGCACTGTGACGGCGCGCGTGGCGCACGACGTGAAGTTTCGCCCTGGCCGCACCGAGTTCATCCGCGTACAACTGACGCGCGACGACAACGGCTATATCGCCAGTTCTACTGGCACGCAAAGCAGTGGCGTGTTGTTGTCCATGGCGCGAGCGGACGGGCTGATGGTGATTCCGTCCGACAGCACGGGTCTGGCGGCGGGCGCGCAGGTGGTGGTGCAATTACTGGACGGCACGGTGTTTCAGGAAGCAGCGGGATTTTTTGACTAGCAGCCTGTCAAACGCCAGAATTACATATGTAATATATTGATTTATAAGGATAAATTATCTTGAAAGCACGTCTCGGTTTTGTAACGGTGTCGGATCGCGCCAGTCGCGGCGAATATGAGGACAAGGGTGGCCCCGCGATGCAGGCGTGGTTTGCGCGGGTACTGACCAGCCCGTGGGAGGCGGTCGTCCGCGTGATCCCCGACGAGCAGCCGCTGATCGAAAAAACGCTCATCGAGCTGTGCGATGTCGAGGGCTGTTCGCTGGTGGTGACGACAGGCGGCACGGGGCCGGCACTGCGCGATGTGACACCGGAAGCGACTGAAGCGGTGTGCGAGAAAATGCTGCCTGGGTTTGGTGAGTTGATGCGCGCCGCCTCGCTGAAATTCGTCCCCACCGCCATTCTGTCGCGCCAGACCGCCGGCATCCGTGGCAAGTCGCTCATCCTCAATCTGCCGGGCAAGCCTTCGGCGATTGACGATTGCCTGAACGCGGTGTTCCCCGCCATGCCGTATTGCATAGACTTGATTGATGGCGCGTATCTGGAATCCGATCCTGAGGCGTGCAAGGCTTTCCGCCCCGCGCACGCCCAAACCTCTGTAAAAGCCTAGCGTATGGCGCGCGTACTCTCCCGTTTCCTGTTCGTCGTGACGTTTTGCTGGATGATGCCTTCGGCTCAAGCCGCTTCGCTGACCATCGCTGCCGCCGCCGATCTCAAGTTTGCCCTGGCGGAGGTGGTAGAGAATTTTCGCGTGCAGCATCCTGCCGACAAGGTGGAAGTGATCTACGGGTCGAGCGGCAAGTTCTTTACCCAGCTCGTCAACGGTGCGCCGTTCGACTTGTATTTTTCCGCCGACATCGCGTATCCGCAGAAACTGGCAAGCCAAGGGCTGACGGCGGGTGCAGCACATCCCTACGCCATCGGACGCATCGTGCTGTGGGGCATCGGTTCGGAATGGGCTCATCTGGGATTACAGGATTTGCCGCGCAGCAAGGTCGCCAAATTCGCCATTGCCAACCCGCAACATGCGCCTTACGGGCTGCGCGCCCAGCAAGCGCTGCAACACGCAGGCGTGTGGGAGGCCATGCAGCCCCGCCTGGTGCTGGGCGAAAACGTCGCGCAGAGCGCACAGTTCGTGGATTCCGGCGCAGCGGACGCGGGGGTCGTCGCGCTATCGCTGGTGTTGTCGCCCGCCATGCAGGGCAAGGGCAACTGGACGCTGATTCCTGCGGACTGGCATGAACCGCTGGAACAGGGCTATGTCATCCTGGCGCGTGCGCGCGACAACCCGCTGGCGCGTGGCTTTGCTGGCTACATGGCAAGCGAACCGGCTCGTGCGGTGATGCGCCGCTACGGTTTCGTACTGCCAGACAAAGGCGACAAGTAAATGTCTGCGTCCGACTGGCTGGCGCTGAAAACCACGCTGGAGCTGGCCGCGCTCACCACGCTGGTGTTACTGATGCTGGGCACGCCGCTGGCGTGGTGGCTGGCGAGTACGCGTTCACGGATGGCGGTGGTGATCGAGGCGGTGGTGGCCTTGCCGCTGGTGTTGCCGCCCACCGTGCTGGGTTTCTATATGCTGGTCGCGCTGGGACCCAATGGGCTTATCGGCGGGCTGATGGA
Source organism: Gallionellales bacterium CG03_land_8_20_14_0_80_55_15 (assembly GCA_002780675.1). Taxonomy (GTDB): domain Bacteria; phylum Pseudomonadota; class Gammaproteobacteria; order Burkholderiales; family Gallionellaceae; genus Gallionella. The sequence continues at coordinate 5,329 of PEUR01000161.1, forward strand.
ATCGCTGGGATTGCCCCATCTGGCGTTTACTTTCACGGGTCTGGTGCTGGCCTCCACTTTGTATTCGCTGCCGTTCATGGTGCAGCCGCTCAAGGATGCCTTTGCGGCGGTGGGTACGCGCATGACCGAAGCAGCGGCGACACTGCGCGCCAGCACCCGGGACAGCTTCTTCAGCATCGTGCTGCCCTTGTCGCGGCGCGGCTTACTCACCGCCATCACGCTGACCTTCGCCCACACCCTCGGCGAATTCGGCGTGGTGCTGATGGTGGGCGGCAACATTCCCGGTCAGACGCGCGTGCTGTCCATCGCCCTCTACGATCACGCCGAGTCTATGGATTACGCGGGAGCCGGGCTGTTGGCGGGCGGGCTACTGGCGGCTTCTTTCCTCATGTTGTTGAGCGTGTATGCCCTCAATCGGCGCTATCGGGTGGTGCATCCATGACTATCCGCGCGCGCCTTCAACTTAATCGCGCCGACTTTACGCTGGACGTGGATGCACAGTTCCCGTTGCGCGGAGTCAGCGCCGTGTTCGGTGCGTCAGGATCGGGCAAGACCACCTTGTTGCGCTGCATCGCGGGTCTGGAAAGGGCGGCTGGGGTGCTGCAAGTCAATGGCGAAATCTGGCAGGATGAAACGCTTTTCATGCCTGTGCATCAACGCCCGCTGGGCTATGTGTTCCAGGAGGCCAGCCTGTTTCCGCACCTGTCGGTGCGCGCCAATCTGGAATATGGCTACAAGCGCATCGCGCCCGCCGCGCGCCGCGTGCGGCTGGAGCAGGTGGTGGAATGGTTGGGGTTGCGCCCGCTTCTCGATCGCCGCGACACGGTCAAACTCTCCGGCGGCGAACGCCAGCGTGTCGCCATCGGGCGTGCGCTGCTTGCCAGCCCACGCCTGCTGCTCATGGATGAACCGCTGTCCGCACTGGATGCCAGCAGCAAACAGGAAATCCTGCCCTATCTCGAAGCACTGCATCGTGAGCTGGAAATTCCCGTGGTGTATGTCAGCCATGCGCTGGAGGAAGTCGCGCGGCTGGCCGATCATCTGCTGTTGTTGGAACAGGGAAAATTGATCGCCAACGGGCCGCTTCAGGAAGTCCTGGCGCGACTCGATCTGCCGACAGCGCACCGTGAAGATGCGGGCGTGGTGGTGGAGGCCACGATCGCAGAACACGACGATGCGTACCGTATGACCCGGCTGACTTTAGGGGAAAACAGCCTGTGGACAGGACATCTGGACCCGCCTCTGGGTACCTTGATCAGGGTGCGCATCATGGCGCGCGATGTGAGTATCAGCGTGCAGCCGCCGCACCCTTCCAGTATCAGCAACATCCTGAAGGCACGCATTACCGAAATGCAAGCCGAGGGCTGCGATAAAGTGAATGTGCGCCTGTCGGTGGGGCAGTCCGAGGTCGTCATCGCCCGCATCACGCGCCGCTCGCGCGACTTGTTGCAACTGTCCGTCGGCATGGCGGTATTCGCACAAATCAAAAGCGTGGCGTTAACCTGAATAATTCACTTTAACGTCACAGTTCACTTAAATTTATCAAACATTTCAAGACCCTGAATGGATTTTGTGCGTGCGAATTCAACCGCCATTGTTAACGTGAATCTCGCGCAGCGACGAACTGTAACCCTCTCCCTCCGGGAGAGGGGGGACGGGGGTGAGGGAGCGATCATGGCTCAAACGATTCATCATTCGGGATGGCCTGCGCCATGATCGTTAGTCTCTATAGCAGTTCAATTTACACATGCTAAAATTTATAATTTTTTCTTTAAAAACAATAATTTGCGTTATTATTGCGGCGTGTTCTGTCGAACGTAGCCCGACCACCATTGGTTTGCAGCTTGCCCGGCTCAGGATAACAGCACCGCTATCGGGTGCAGCAGGGTGAGTTGAACTAATTTCCACGCGTTTTGTCTATTTCGCGACTTGAAAATAACTTGATTTAAGTCAATAAACTGTTCGTCCGCGAGCGTATATTTCTCGCATTGATTTTTTAACGAAGGAGAAGAAAATGAAATTAGTCCATTTATTGGCCATGACCGCTGCGCTGTCTGTTTCTGCAAGCGCTTTTGCATCTGATGAAGGTGAAGCCGTTTTCAAGAAAAGTGGCTGTACGACCTGCCATGCCGTCGCAAAAAAAGTGGTCGGCCCAGCACTGAATAGCATTGCAGCCAAGTATGCGGGCGATGCAGGCGCTCAAGCCAGGTTGGAAAAGAAAGTACGCAATGGCGGTTCCGGTTCATTTGGTTCCATGCCAATGCCGGCAACTGGCAAAAATGTCAGCGATGCCGACATCAGCACCATCGTGGCTTGGGTTCTGAAACAGAAATAAGGGCTTACCTTGCTTCATGCGAGCCGGCGCAAGCCGGTTTTTTATTGCCTGCCATTTTTGTTGCCCCCAGATTGTGTGCAAGCCTTGCCTGCCGCCACGACTCAAACTGTTATAATTCGCGCCAACTTTTTTTGCACGCCTCCATGAATATCCTTTACGAAGAAAACGGCAGTTTCAAAGTCGGCAGCGTCATGACCGACAACACCACTTCCCTGCAAATCGAAAGCCTGTCCGGCAAACGCAGCAAGATCAAGGCAAACACCGTGATGCTGCATTTTAGCCAGCCGCAGTTGGCCGATTTCATGGCTCAGGCGGAAGCCCTTGCGGCTGACATCGAGGTGGAATTTCTGTGGGAATGCTGCCCGCCGGACGAATTCGGCTTTGAGGAAATCGCCGCCGAATATTTCGGTCACCCGCCCAGTTCGCTGGAAGCCGCCGCCGTCTTGATCCGCCTGCATGGCGCGCCGATCTATTTCCACAAAAAAGGCAAAGGCCGCTATCGCGCCGCTCCTGCGGAAATTCTGAAAGCAGCCCTGGCGGGAGCAGAGAAAAAGCGTCAGGCGCTGGAACTGCAAGAACGTTACACGCAACAACTCAGCCACTTCGAGCTACCCACCGAATTTGCCCAACAAATCAAGCAGATACTTTACAACCCCGACCGCAACACGCTGGAAGTCAAGGCGCTGGAAGTGGCCTGCGCCGCGACCCATCTATCCGCCGCTCACCTGCTGCACCGCTGTGGCGCCCTGCCCTCCACGCAGGATTACCATTTACAGAAGTTCCTGTTCGAGAACTTCCCCAAAGGTCTGGACTTCCCGCCGATAGTCTTGTCCGACTGGGACGAATTGCCGCTGGGCGCAGTCAACGCCTTCAGCATAGACGATGCGACCACCACGGAAATTGACGATGCCTTTTCGGTCGCCAGGCTGGAAAACGGTAACTGGCGTATCGGCGTACATATCGCCGCCCCGGCGCTGGGTATGCCGCGCGACTCGGACGGCGACAAAGTTGCCGCCATGCGTCTTTCCACGGTGTATATGCCAGGGCAAAAGATCACCATGCTGCCGGAAAGCGCGGTTCAGGCTTTCACTTTGAACGAAGGCGGCGTGTGCCCCGCCCTGTCCATGTATATCGAAGTCGAGGCAGAAACGCTGGCGGTGCTGAATTACGAAAGCCGCGTCGAGCGCGTACACATCGCCGCGAACCTCCGCCACGACACGCTCGAACCGCTGTTCAACGAAGAGACACTGGCGGCGGGCAAGCTCGATTACGACTACGCCAGCGAACTAACGCTGCTCTGGCACCTGGCGCAAAAGCTGGAAGCGGCACGCGGCAAGGCCGACAACAACACACAAGTGGATTACAACTTCCATATTGAAAATGACTACGTCACCCTCACCCACCGCCGTCGTGGCTCGCCGATAGACAAGGTCGTGTCCGAACTGATGATACTGGTCAACTGCGAATGGGGCGGACACCTGGCCGAACATGGCTTCCCCGGCATCTACCGCACCCAACAGGGCGGCAAGGTCAGGATGAGTACCGTCGCTGCCCCCCATCAAGGCTTGGGCGTGGCGCAATACATGTGGTCGAGTTCGCCGCTGCGCCGCTATGTGGATTTGCTGAACCAGCGCCAGATTATCGCCATGCTGAAGGACGAAGCCGCGCCCTACCCGAAAAACGATACCGCGCTGTATGAAACCCTGCGCAATTTCGACACCATGTACGGTATCTACAACGACTTCCAGCGCGACATGGAACGTTACTGGTGCCTGCGCTGGTTGCAACAGGAACAAGCCAGGCTGGCCGATGGCGATGAACTGCTGGTTGAGGCCACCGTCATCCGCGAGAATCTGGTCAGGATGACCGAAATCCCGCTGGTGTTCCGCGCGCCGTCATTGCCCGAACAACTGTCTGCCCAGACTCGCGTGCAACTCGCCATTACCGGGATGGATCTGCTCGACTTGTCCGTGCTGACCCGTTATGTCGCCACACTCTCCCAAGGTACGGGTGAAGCAGCGGATGACAATCCGACCGAAGCGTCAACTGATAACCTGACCGATGAATCAATAGAGGCAATGACGATGAACACATCACCAGTAGCGACTGTGATTGAGGAAGCCGCTTGCTAACTTCGGCCAAAATAAGCGTTACGATGGCGATGATTTTTTCACTCGCCGTGCACGCTTTCGCCCTGTTCGGCGTGGCACTGGTGTTGCCCGATCCTCGCAGCGCGTCGGATGTCATGCAGCCGCTGCATGTCGTGCTGGTCAACAGCAAATCCAAATCCAAACCGCACAAGGCCGATGCGCTGGCGCAACACAATCTGGACGGCGGCGGCAATACCGCTGAAGACCGCCAGGCCAAGACCATGCTGCCCAATATCGGCGACGACGAACGAATCACCCCCGAACAAAGCAGCAAAAAAGTTGCCCATCTGGAAGAAGAATCCAAAAGGATGCTTACCCAGCTCAAAAGTAGCTACAGCCTGAGCCAGCCACAGCCCAAAAAGCAGCCCGAACTAGCCGCTTCCAGCGGTGACGACCTGGTACAACGCAGTCTGGAAATCGCCCGACTGGAAGCGCAAATCAGCCGAAATAATGATTATTATGAAAAACTTCCGCGCCGAAAATTCATCGGCGCACGCACTCAGGAATACCGCTTCGCGCAATACATCGAAGACTGGCGCGTCAAGGTAGAGCGCATCGGCAACCTGAACTACCCGGATCAGGCCAGACGCGAAGGACTGTACGGCAAATTGCAAGTCAGCGTCTCGATTAAAGCCGATGGCACTGTCGAAAGCGTCGAAGTCAGCCGTTCTTCAGGCCATCGCATCCTTGATGCGGCCGCCATGCGCATCGTCAAACTCGCCGCGCCGTTCTCTCCCCTGCCCCCCGACATCCGCAAAGATGTGGACATCCTGACCATCACCCGCACCTGGTCGTTTACGCCTTCCGACAAACTGGAAAGCGAATAAAGTCATTGGGAAGCACTGATTTATTCGTCATTCCGGCGAAGGCCGGAATCCAACACTCTGATTAAAAAGCGTTTTTGCTTTTGCGAAAACGAAAAAATCAACATCTCCCTTGTTCCATAATTGATTGTTGGTTAAAGTGCGCGCCATGCGTCATTCCCTGTTTGCCCGATTCCTGCTGATTTTTGCCCTGCTGTTCGCGCAGATGGGCGGTTTGACGCATGGCATTTCGCACACGCTGGCGGATCAGTCTCAGGATCAATCCGTTCCACACGACAAGCTGTGCGACCTTTGCGCGGCCTATGCGCAGCTGGGCAGCGCGCTCGGCAGCCATGCCCTTGCTTTTTTCGCTGACGAACAACCCGCCGCGTTAATCCCCCTCGCGTTCGACACCTTCCGCACCACCGCGCCCTTCAGCGCCTACGCCTCGCGCGCCCCGCCCTACTCCGCATAAGTCACATTCAACTTTCTCGTGCCCCCTGCATGAGAATTTGTCATTGATTTTTGGAGAAAAAATGTTCAATAAAACCTGTTTGAGCGCGGCGCTTGCCGTGCTGTTAAGCCATCCAGCAGCCGCCGCCAGCAATGCCGATCTGCAAGCGATCCGCGAGCAAATTATTCAATTAAAACAAAGCTATGAGCAGCGCATCGCGCAACTCGAACAGCGCCTCGAACGGGCGGAAGCCACCAGCAAGCAGGCGGTAGACGTTGCCGCTCAGGCCGAAACACAGCAAGCCAGCGTTGCACCCACCACAGCCATTACCAGCAGTGAAGGCGCATTCAATCCTGCCGTGTCACTCATTTTGGCGGGCACTTACGGCACGCTCAAACAAGACCCGGCCATTGCACCGACCGGCTTTGCCA
>PEUR01000204.1 GCA_002780675.1 Gallionellales bacterium CG03_land_8_20_14_0_80_55_15
GAGGGCTTTGACGGGCGCACCCTGCTGCTGGCAGACAGTCTCGGTCGTCGCGAGATCATGGCAGGTTTCCTGCTCGAATACGGCCTGAAAGCCGAAATCTGCGACGACTACGCGGTCTTCCTGAACAGTCGCAAACGCTTCATGCTGTGCGTAGGCCCGCTGCAATACGGCTTCCTGCTGCCGGACGAGAAACTCGCCATCGTCACCGAGACCGAACTCTATGCCGCACAACCGCGCAGCCGTGCCGCACGCGCCGCGAAGAAAAGCAACATCGAAGGCATGTTGCGCGATTTGTCCGAACTCAAAGTCGGCGATCCGGTAGTCCACGAGCAGCACGGTATCGCGCGCTATCGCGGGCTGGTCAATCTCGATTTGGGCGAGGGAGAAGGCGAATATCTGCTGCTGGAATACGCAGGTTCCGATAAATTGTACGTGCCGGTGTCGCAACTCTACGTCATCGGGCGCTATAGCGGCGGCGCGGCAGACACCGCCCCCTTGCACAAACTGGGCAGCGGCGCATGGGACAAGGCAAAACGCCGCGCCCTGCAACAAGTGCGCGACACCGCCGCCGAACTGCTCAACATTTATGCACAGCGCGCCACCCGCAAGGGACACGCCTTCAAACTGACGGCGCGTGACTACGAGGAATTTGCCGCCGGTTTCGGCTTCGAGGAAACGCCTGATCAGGCCGCCGCCATCTCTGCCGTGCTGGACGACCTGCAATCGGGCAAACCGATGGATAGGTTAATCTGCGGCGATGTCGGCTTTGGCAAAACCGAAGTCGCGCTCAGAGCCGCCTTTGTCGCCGCGATGGACGGCAAACAGGTGGCAGTGCTGGTTCCTACCACCTTGCTTGCCGAACAGCATTACCAGAATTTCTCCAACCGCTTCGCCGACTGGCCGGTCAAAATTGCCGAACTGTCGCGTTTTCGCTCAAGCAAAGAAGTGAATCAGGCGCTAAAAGAGCTGGCTGAAGGTCGTCTGGACATCGTCATCGGCACACACAAGCTGATCCAGAAGGACGTGAAATTTCACAATCTGGGGCTGGTCATTCTCGATGAAGAACACCGTTTCGGCGTGCAGCAGAAGGAAAAGTTGAAAGCCTTGCGCGCCGAGGTGGATATTCTGACGCTGACCGCTACCCCTATCCCGCGCACACTGGCCATGTCGCTGGAAGGGCTGCGCGACTTTTCCATTATCGCCACCGCCCCGCAGCGCCGATTATCCATCAAGACCTTTGTCAGCGCCTACAGTCAGGGAGTCATCCGCGAGGCCGTGCTGCGCGAACTCAAACGCGGCGGGCAGGTGTATTTCCTGCATAACGAGGTGGACACCATCGCCAACATGCAGGAAAAGCTGGAAACGCTGTTGCCGGAAGCGCGCATCCGCGTGGCACACGGCCAGATGGGCGAGCGCGAGCTGGAGGCCGTGATGCGCGACTTCTACCAGCAGCGTTTCAATATTTTGCTGTGCACCACCATCATCGAAACAGGCATAGACGTGCCAACAGCGAATACGATCATCATGAACCGCGCCGACCGTTTCGGCCTGGCGCAACTCCATCAACTGCGAGGGCGCGTCGGGCGCTCACATCATCAGGCTTACGCCTACCTGCTGGTGGACAGCATGGACGGACTGACGGTACAGGCCAAAAAACGCCTTGAAGCCATTCAGGCGATGGAACAACTGGGCAGCGGCTTTTATCTGGCGATGCACGATCTGGAGATACGGGGAGCCGGCGAAGTGCTGGGCGAATCGCAAAGCGGCGAAATGCAGGAAATCGGCTTCAGTCTCTACACCGATATGCTCAATGCCGCCGTGGCCTCGCTCAAACAAGGGCGCGAACCGGACATGGCGCACCCGCTGGGTGTCACCACCGAAATCAACCTGCACAGTCCCGCCCTGCTCCCCAACGATTATTGCGGCGACATCCACCAGCGGCTGGTCATCTACAAACGCCTGGCCAGCTGCGCCAGCCAAACCGAACTGGATGACATGCAGCAGGAACTGATAGACCGCTTCGGCCTGCTGCCCGAACCCGCGCAAACATTGTTGGATAGCCACCGCCTGCGCATTGCCGCCAAGCCGCTCGGCATCTGCAAAGTGGATGCCTCCTCTGAGGCCATCGTGATCCAGTTCGTGCAAAATCCGCCCATAGACCCGATGAAGATCATCACAATGATCCAGAGCCGTCGCCACCTCAAAATGACCGGACAGGACAAGCTGCGCATCGAACTGAAATTTGAAGACCTGAATCAGCGGGTGCTGGCGATCAAAAAATTCTTCGGCGAATTGAAGTAAGTGATGTTACGCAGACTTGCAGATCGGGCGTAGCCCAACCTACATTTGTTCAGCTTAGGGAAAACGGAAATTCCGTGTGACATACGCGGGTTTATGTCACTTAACGTGGCTTTTTCCGAGCCTGATGTAAAACGCGAATGATGCTTACCGCAGCGGGACTTAGGCGGTAAAGGATGACAAAGGGATATTGACTGACGACGAGTTGCCGATAGGGTGCGCTTTCCAGCTTACGCCCAATTTCCGGCTGTTCAGTAATTTGCAGAATGGCATTCCCGATTTCTCGCCCTATCCTGGCAGTAACGTCAGTACCTGCTACTTCGATGTAATACTCGGCAATACGCCTCAGATCGCGACGTGCCGAGGCAAAATATTCAAGCCGCTTTTTTTGCATGGCGTGCTATGACGCGCTCAAACTCAGCCATTGCCTGCTCATGCGTCGAGGTGGGCTTACCTTCGCTGTAAGCCTCGCCCGCTTGCGCTTCGGCGACCAACCAGGACTGATAAGCCTCTTTGGCACGCGATTCCAAATCCTTTACCGTGTCTATTTTATTCATGGCGGGGACTCCACTTTTCAAGTGGCTGCATTCTACATAATTCCGACCAAGAAAGAAGAAATGATGCAGCAAGCGTAGGGTGGAACGCTTGCGGTTCCACCCTACGACACTTTTTCAGAACAAACACCGCCCGTGATAATCCGCTAGAATGGCACAACGTTTTACCCACGCTATTCAAATATGAACCTCATCCTGCAAGCCTTACACGACCTTCCTTCCCCGCAAATCGAACACCTCGCCCGTCTTGCCCAGGCCAGTCGCATCGAGCAGGTCGGCGAAAAAGTCTGGCGTTTGCAGGAAGCCCGGCCGCACGCGGACATCGCGGCATACTGCCTCGAACAGCAGATAGACTATGGTTTCGTGCCTGCCGAAAGGACGCTGGCCGATTTCGGGCTGCTGGTGATGGACATGGATTCGACGCTGATTTCCATCGAGTGTATAGACGAGATTGCCGACATGCAGGGGCTGAAGCCGCAAGTGGCGGAGATTACCAATGCGGCGATGCAGGGCAAAATAGACTTCGCCGAGAGACTCTGCCGCCGCGTGGCTTTGCTGGAAGGTTTGGACGAATCCGCCTTGCTGCGCGTGTATGATGAGCGGCTGAAATTGAACCCCGGCGCAGAAATGATGCTGGCAGCCTTGCAGGCGCAGGGCATCAAAACGTTGCTGGTATCGGGCGGATTTTTGTTCTTCACCGAGCGGCTGAAGCCGCGTCTGGGGCTCGATTACACCCACGCCAACACGCTGGAGATTATTGACGGCAAACTTACGGGTCGCGTGCTGGGCGAGATTTTGGACGCGCAGGGCAAAGCAGACTGGCTGGTCAAAATACGCGAGCAGTTGGGGCTTGAACCGGCACAGGTGATCGCCATGGGCGATGGTGCCAACGACTTGAAGATGATGGCGCAAGCGGGTATCAGTATCGCCTATCACGCAAAGCCCGTGGTGCGCGCACAAGCCAGTTACGCACTGAATTTTGTCGGCCTGGACGGACTGGTCAATTTGCTGGGAACACGGTCAATTTAGTCAGCACAGGAAAATGCAACGCCCACCTCACCGAGGTACGCATGAACAACCGGATTAGCCAGATTATCGAACAGATGGGCACGCTCGAAGAGGAGTTGCGCACGCTGTTGGAAGCGCAACAAAGTCGGCTGCGCTACCAGATTGAAGGCCATCGAATCGTCTTCGAGCAGGTCATCCGCGAGGCGCACCAGCGCGTCAAACTGGGCGTGTTCCGCTGGTTTCTCACGGTGCGCCCACAAAATTATCTGACCATGCCCATCATCTACGGCGCGGCTGTCCCGCTGCTGTTTTTTGATTTTTCCATCACGCTGTATCAGTGGATTTGCTTTCCGGTTTACCGCATCGCACGCGTGTCGCGCGCCGACTATATCGTGTTCGACCACCAGCACTTAGCCTACCTGAACGTCATCGAGAAATTTCATTGCCTGTATTGTTCTTACGCGGTCGGGCTGCTCGCCTACGCACAGGAAATCATCGCCCGCACCGAACAATATTTCTGCCCGATCAAACATGCGCGTAAAGTGCGCGGTGCGAATACGCGCTACGAACAATTCCTCAATTACGGCGACGAACAGAATTTCCACGAGCGGCTCGAAGCCTACCGCGCGGCACTCGCCCGAGAAAAAGCACAACAAGCCACACCAGACACACCCGCAAAACCTCACTCAGCCACAAGGAAAGAATCATGACCCAAGAAATAAGCATCGAAGTCCTGCTGGAAAAATACGCCGAAGCCGACGAAACCAGCGTTCAAGACGTGCGCCGCCGCGTGGCGCGCGGACTCGCGCTGGCCGAATCCTCCGATCAGCGCGCCCATTGGGAGGAGGTCTTTTTCGCGGCACAGGAAAACGGCTTCATCCCCGCCGGGCGCATCAACTCGGCGGCTGGCCTGAAAATGCAGGCAACGCTGATCAACTGTTTCGTGCAACCGGTGGGCGATGCGATTTCCGGCATCACGGACGGCAAACCCGGCATTTACGATGCCTTGCAACAAGCCGCCGAAACCATGCGGCGCGGCGGCGGAGTGGGCTATGATTTTTCTTCCATCCGCCCCGAAGGCGCTCAGGTCAAAGGCACCAACTCCCGCGCCAGCGGACCTATCTCCTACATGCGCGTGTTCGACCGCTCCTGCGAAACGGTCGAATCGGCAGGCGCGCGGCGCGGCGCGCAGATGGGCGTATTGCGCTGCGACCATCCCGACATCGAGAAATTCATCCGCGCCAAGGACCAAGGCGACCTGCGCAACTTCAACATCTCCGTCGGGGTCACCGATGCCTTGATGCAAGCGGTTGAAAAAGATCAGGAATTTGAACTGGTGCATCGTGCCGAACCCTCCATCCTGCTCAAGCAAGCGGGGGCGACACAGCGCGAAGATGGCAAGTGGGTGTATCGCAAACTGCGCGCCACCGATTTATGGAAACAGATCATCGAGAGTACCTACGACCACGCCGAACCGGGCGTGCTGTTCATAGACCTGATGAACCGCGACAACAACCTGTCTTATTGCGAAGTCATCGAGGCGACCAACCCGTGTGTCACTGCCGACACCTGGGTGATGACCGAACTGGGCGCACGTCAGGTGCGTGAGCTGATAGGCAAACCCTTTGCCGCGTTGATTGATGGAAAATCCTACCCCACCGAATCGCAAGGCTTCTTCTTCACTGGCACCAAGCCGGTGCTGAGCCTGCAAACGGCTGAAGGACATTCCCTGCGTCTGACCGCCGACCATCCCGTGCTGCGCGTTTCCAAAATGACACGCCACATCCGTGAAACGGAATGGGTCAAAGCGGGTGAACTAAAACCCAACGACCAGATCGTGTTGCACGATCATCGCGCGCGGCAAGGCTGGAGCGGTGTACACAGCGAAGACGAGGGTTATTTGATCGGCCTGTTGATCGGTGATGGAACCCTCAAAAACGACAAGGCCGTGTTGAGCGTTTGGGACGTTGCCGCATTGAAAATTGCCAACGGCGCGGACAGGCTTCCCTCCGCCGGAATCGCTGCTGTCATGCGCGCCGCCGAACACGCGGCGCGCTCATTGCCGCATCGCAGCGACTTCAACGACTGGCAAAAGCCCATCGCTGGTCGCGGCGAGTATCGTCTGGCGACCGGGGCACTGCGCACGCTGGCACTGGAATTGGGGCTGACACCGGGCAATAAACGCTTCACCGTAGCGATGGAGACGGATTCATCAGACTTTTATCGCGGGGTATTGCGCGGCATGTTCGATGCCGACGGCTCGGTACAAGGTTCACAGGAAAAGGGTATCAGCGTTCGCTTGACGCAAATAGACTTGGGTAATCTGCAAGCCGCGCAGCGCATGTTGCAACGTCTCGGCATCATCGCCACCCTCTATCAGAATCGCCGCCCCTGCGGCCTGAAGCCTTTGCCGGACGGCAAAGGCGGCGCGAAAGAATATGCATGCCAGGCACTGCATGAACTCATTATCAGCAATGATAATGTTGGGCGTTACGCCGACCTGATCGGCTTTGCGGATAGCGACAAAATGGACAGGCTGAACGGCTTGCTGGCTGATTACCAGCGCAAGCCTGACTCTGAACGTTTTGTCGCCACGGTACTGTCATTGGAAGAAGACGGGATCGAAGACGTGTATGACGTAACGGTTGCCGAGGTACACGCCTTCGATGCCAATGGCTTGTATGTCCACAACTGTGCCGAGCAACCCCTCCCCCCTTACGGATGTTGTTGTTTAGGTTCAATAAATTTGACACGCATGGTAAAGAATCCCTTCTCCAATCATGCCGGTTTCGACTATGAACCGTTCAAGCAACTGGTGAAAGTCGCGGTGCGGATGCTGGACAATGTGCTGGAGGTGACCGCCTGGCCTTTGCCGGAACAGCAGCAGGAAGCGCGCAACAAACGCCGCGTCGGGCTGGGTTTTACGGGCTTGGGCGATGCGCTGATGATGTTGGGGCTGCGTTACGACACCGATGCCGCGCGCGCCTTCGCCGCCGACATCACGCGCATCATGCGCGACGAGGCCTACGCCGCTTCGGTGGAATTGGCCAAGGAGCGCGGCGCATTCCCGTTGCTGGATGCAGAACAGTATTTAGCCGCACCGCGCTTCGCACAGCGCCTGCCGGATGAACTGAAAGACAATATCCGAAAGTACGGCATCCGCAACAGCCATCTGCTCTCCATCGCGCCCACCGGCACGATTTCGCTGGCCTTCGCCGACAATGCCTCAAACGGCATCGAGCCGCCTTTCTCGTGGTATTACACGCGCAAAAAACGCATGATGGACGGCACGACCAAGGATTATTCGGTGGAAGACCACGCTTGGCGGCTGTACAAAAAGCTCGGCGGCGACATGGACAAACTGCCGGAAGCCTTCGTCACCGCGCTGGAAATTTCGGCGCTCGACCATATGAAAATGGTCGCCGCCGTCGCGCCGTTCATAGACACGTCAATCAGCAAGACCGTCAATGTCCCCGCTGATTATCCTTATGATGACTTCAAAAATCTCTACACCGAAGCCTGGAAAGCCGGGCTGAAGGGACTGGCGACTTATCGCCCGAACAGCGTGCTGGGCTCGGTGTTGTCGGTCACGCCCGAAGTCAAAAAAGCCGAAACTATCGAAGAACAACCGCAGGATTTCGTGTTCGACCAGGACCGCCGCATCGTACTCGATGCCGCGCCTAAACCCGCACTCGCCTCCCTGCGCTGGCCGGGACGACCGAACCTGTCGGCTGGCAGCGAAGGCTGGACATCGCCCGTGGTGAAGCATCCGCTCGGCAGTTTTGTGGCGTTCGTGTCGCACACCAGCAACGCCTGCAACCACCCCTTCGAGGTCTGGGTGAATGGCTCGGAGCAACCGCGCGGCTTGGGCGCACTGGCTAAATCGCTGTCCATGGACATGCGCACACGCGATACGGTTTGGGTGCGCATGAAGTTGGAAATGCTGATGAAGACCGCTGGCGACGATGCTTTTGATATGCCCATGCCGCCCGATGGCATCGTGATGCGTATGCCAAGCCTGGTGGCGGCTTTCGCCCACTTGCTGAAATACCGCATCGAACAACTGGGCGCGCTGGCCGTCTGCGACGGCGATACCACGCCGATGATGGATGCGCTGTTCGCCAAAAAAGAACCCAAGACCGGCACGGACGGCACGATGAGCTGGACGGTGGACATTTCCAACGCGGGCAGTGGCGACGATTTTGTGCTGGGACTGAAAGAACTGTTGCTGCCCGACGGCCAGCGCCGCCCCTACTCGATGTGGCTGGCGGGTGTCTATCCGCGCGCGCTCGATGGGTTGTGCAAGGTGCTGAGTCTGGACATGCGCGTGATTGATCCGGCCTGGATCGGCATGAAGCTGCGCAAACTGCTCAATTTTGGCGAACCGCTGGGCGACTTCATGGCGCGCGTGCCGGGGCAGGCAAAAATGGAAAGCTACCCCTCCACCGTCTCGTATGTTGCCAAACTGATCATCCACCGCTACGCCATGCTCGGCGTGCTGGACGAATACGGCTACCCGGTGCAGCAAATGGGCGTGCTGGAAATCCCCGACGGCCAGCTCAAACCCACCGGCATCAAGGCGCTGGCGGGAAAAGTGTGCAAGGAATGCGGCAACGCCACGCTGATCAAAAAAGACGGCTGCGAGTTCTGCACCAGTTGCGGCGCAATCGGGGCGTGCGGGTGATTAAAGGGGGATGGCGTGGACTGTGCCGTATTACTCAACTTTTGGAAGGAAACCGTGGTCTATCCCCCTGTTTTGTGTCCCCCTGTTTTGTGTGTCTCCCTATTTTGTGCAACGGAATCAGGTCTTGCATTCAAGTGTTACGCTCACACGCGGCGTGAGGGCGATAAATGAAGCGTGGGGGCGGTCAATTTTCGCTTGTTTTTCAACTGGCGAAAGCTGCGATCAAGGCAGCTATCATGTAGGCTTGATCCTGTGTGCCCGCACTTTCCCGCGCGCTGTGCATGGCCCACAGGGCTGAGCCGACATCCACGCTGGCGATCCCTAACTTCGCCGCCACGATGGGGCCGATGGTGCTGCCGCAACCCAGGTCGCCGCGATGCGCGTACTGCTGGTACGGCACACCGGCGGTCTCGCAAAATCCCATGAAGCGCGCCGCCGTCTCGGCATTTGTGCTGTAGCGCTGGTTGGCGTTGGTTTTGATGACCGGCCCGCCGTTGACCGTCACTTTATGTGCGGGTTCATAGACCGCCGGAAAATTCGGATGATAGGCATGAGCCGTGTCGGCACTGATGAATAAGCTGTTTGCCAAAGTGCGCCGTCTGTCCTCTTCGTCCAATTTGGCATGAAGACTGATGCGAGCCAGCACGTCGGCGACAAAGCTGCCGCCCGCACCCACAGCGCTCTCGCTGCCGACCTCTTCGTGATCGAAACAGGCCACCACACAGGTGGTCGTCGGCGACTCCATTGCCATGAGCGCCGTGAGCGCCGCATGGCAGGAGGCCAGATTGTCCAGCTGGCTGTCCGCGATAAATTCTTCGTTTGCGCCCCACAGACAGCCCTTCTGCACGTCATAGACCGCCATCTCCCAGCTCAACAGGTCTGCCGCATCCACTTGTGCGGCATCGGCCAGCAGTCGGCGCAAGGACGCTTCGGCATTCTCGCCTTCGCCAAGCTGCCCCAGCATCAACGGCAGTTCGGTCTGTTTGTTGAGTTTCAGCCCCTGTTCGTTGACCTCCCGGTTCAAATGTATCGCCAGATTAGGCAGTCTCAGCAGCGGCTGCGCGAAGCGCAACAGTCGGGTTTGCGGCAGGCCAGCGCTGCGTACCACCACGCGCCCGGCCAGACTCAAGTCCCGGTCGGTAAACGTCGCCAGTATCGGGCCGCCATAGACTTCAACCCCCAAACGAATCAGGTCATCGCCAGACAGGGCGGCTTTCGGCTTGAGCCTTAACCCCGGCGAATCGGTATGCGCGCCAACGATGCAAAGACCCGTTTCCGCCATCGCGGTACTGCCCAGCACAAACGCGATCAGCGACGCACCGCCGCGCACGACGTAATAGCGTCCGCCCGCCACGATTTGCCAACGCTGCCCCTCATCAAGCCGGGTAAAACCTTGCGCAAGCAAGCGCGCCTCGGCACTCGCCACGGCGTGCCACGGGCTGGGACTAGCATCAATAAAATCAATTAAATCAAGGGCTGCGGTGCGAGCTGGAGAATTTTTTGGCATAGGGGCTAATGGGTCAAGGGGGAAATTACGAGCGAGCGTGCTTTTGAGCGGCGAGTTCTTTCAGGAATTGCTCAATATCCCATTCGCAGCCGCCACAGCCGGAGAGCGCCCCCGTCCATCTGGAAATGGCCTCCCTGTCCATACCTTGTTCAAACAGGCTTTGGATATAGTGCCGCTTTGTGCCGCTGCAATGACACATCACTTCTTCTTCGGGATCGGCGTTCTGGGTGTTCATGGCTGATTTTTCTTGTCAGTTGGTGGACTGACCTCATTGTAGCATTCCCACTTTTGCGATGTCGCCGAGCGTAAAAATTGACCAAGTCAGAGACTGAATAAAATTTATCTATTTAAATCAAAAGGTTACATAATGCCCTGTCGCACCAGCGCCCATTTAACGTGTTCGCGCACCCGTTCTGATGGATGCTCACTTCGGGCTTGCAACGCCGCAACGATAGCCGCATTTTTCGGCGCATTGCCTAGCGCCACAGCGATGTTACGCAGCCATTGTTCATAACCGATGCGGTGTATGGGACTACCCGCCAGCTTGGACTTGAATTCGGCTTCATCCCACGCGAACAGCGCCACCAGCCCCACGTCGTCCAGCCCATGCCGCACCGCAAAATCCGGCTCAACGCTGGTCTGCGCGAAGCTATTCCACGGACACACCAATTGGCAGTCGTCGCAGCCGTAGATGCGATTGCCGATGAGCGGGCGCAACTCGACTGGAATATTTCCTTTTAATTCAATGGTTAAGTAGGAAATACAACGGCGCGCATCCACTTGATAGGGTGCGATGATGGCCTGGGTCGGGCAAATTGTGATGCAACGCTGGCAACTGCCGCAATGCTCAGCTTGTGGTTTATCCACAGGCAGTGGCAGATTGACGTAAATTTCACCGAGGAAGAACCACGACCCATGTTCGCGCGTCAGCAATAAAGTGTGCTTGCCGCGCCAGCCCTGCCCCGCTTGGTTCGCCAATGCGACTTCCAGCACCGGCGCGCTATCCGTAAACACGCGCCCGTCAAATTCTGCGACGGCAGCGCGTATCCGCTCAGCCAGTTTCGCCAGGCGATGGCGTATCACCTTGTGATAATCGCGCCCCAGGGCATAACGTGAAATAAAGGCGCGCTCACCTTGTTGCAATACCTTTTCACTGTCGCGTGCAACGGGCAAATAATTCATAC
>PEUR01000179.1 GCA_002780675.1 Gallionellales bacterium CG03_land_8_20_14_0_80_55_15
CACCCTGGGTCAGCGACAAGGCTTAGGCATAGGCGGCGATAAGGATTCCAGCGGCGAACCGTGGTTCGTCGCCGCAAAAGACATGGCAAACAACCGCCTGATTGTAGTGCAAGGCCACGATCATCCGGCGCTGTTAAGTCAGCGTCTTGCCGCACTGGATGCCCACTGGATCAGCGGCAGCGCACCGACACTCAATCACCCTTACGCCGCCAAGACCCGTTACCGGCAAGCGGATGCCCCGTGCCAAATCACCGCATTATCCGGCGATCAGTGTTCAGTTTCCTTTGAACAACCCCAATGGGCCGTCACTCCCGGTCAGTCAGTCGTGCTTTATGACGGAGAGGTTTGTCTGGGTGGCGCGATCATTGAGGCAGGACAACCCTGATTCGCGTAAAATGCGCGTTTTATGATTTCAGGCTCTGACATGACTACGCTGACCAAACTCACCGCACTTTCCCCTCTGGATGGCCGTTACCACGGCAAAGTTGATGCCTTGCGCGCCTATTTCAGCGAATTCGGCCTGATCCGTTTCCGCGTCCATATCGAGATCGAATGGCTGAAAGCACTCGCCGCACAAACTGACATCCCGGAAGTCGGCCCGTTTTCTGCCGCGACCATCGCGCAACTGGATGCGCTGAACGCGAATTTCTCGGAAGCCGATGCACAAGCTATCAAAATCGAAGAGCGGGAAACCAACCACGATGTCAAAGCCATCGAATACTGGCTGCGCAAGCAACTGGCAAAGAACCCTGAGACTGCCGGCGCACTGGAATTCATCCACTTCGCCTGTACCTCGGAAGACATCAACAACCTCTCTCACGCGCTGATGCTCAAAAATGGACGGGAAGTCGTGATGCTGCCCGCCTTAAAACTCATCGCGGCTCGCCTCACCGAGCTGGCGCACCAACTGGCCGACATGCCGATGCTGTGCCGCACCCACGGCCAGACCGCTACGCCCAGCACCCTGGGCAAGGAAATGGCCAACGTGGTTTATCGGCTCCAACGCGCCACGCAACGCCTTGAATCAGTTGAAATTTTAGGCAAGATCAACGGTGCGGTCGGCAACTACAACGCGCATCTTGCCGCTTATCCCGAGGTGGACTGGGAGGCCTTCGCAAAAAACTTCGTCACCGCGCGCGGACTCACCTTCAACCCCTACACCATCCAAATCGAACCCCATGATTACATGGCGGAATTGTTCGATGCGTTCGCGCGCATCAACACCATCCTGATTGATTTGAACCGCGACATCTGGGGCTATATCTCGCTGGGCTTCTTCAAGCAAAAAGTCATCAAGGGCGAAGTCGGCTCATCCACCATGCCGCACAAAGTCAATCCCATTGATTTTGAAAATGCCGAAGGCAATTTAGGCTTGGCGAACGCGCTGCTGCGCCATTTATCCGAAAAGCTGCCGATTTCCCGCTGGCAGCGCGACCTGACCGACTCCACCGTATTGCGCAACATGGGGGTTAGCTTGGGCTACACCCTGCTGGCTTATGAATCCTGTTTGAAAGGCTTGAACAAACTGGAAGTCAATGCGCCGCGCGTCGCAGCCGACCTGGACGCAAGCTGGGAAGTCATGGCCGAACCGATTCAAACGGTAATGCGCCGCTACAACATCGAAAACGCCTACGACAAACTGAAAGAATTGACGCGCGGCAAGAGCGGCATCAACCGTGAATCCCTCGCCGCCTTCATTGCCACGCTGAACATACCCGAAGCCGAAAAACAGCGTCTGCTGCAACTCTCGCCGGACACCTACATAGGCCGTGCAGCGGAACTGGCAAAACGGATTTAAGCAATAGACAGCCATGTCGGTCGGGTTAGCCGTCCTTTGGGCGTAACCCGACAATCAGCAAAACGGTTACGGATTGTCGGGTTACGCGATGAAACCGCTAACCCGACCTACGAACTGCAATCGGGGCGTATTGCCATACGCCCCTACAGCAAACCGCGCTCCGCGAACGATAGGGTTTGTCCTGCGGCGACGATGAAGTGGTCCAGCACGCTCACTTCCACCAGTGCCAGCGCCTGTTTCAACGCGCTAGTGAGTAGCTGGTCGGCCTGACTGGGTTCAGCCACGCCGGAGGGGTGATTGTGGGCGAGGATGACGGCGGCGGCGTTGTGCGTCAGTGCGCGTTTGACGACTTCACGCGGATAGACGCTGGTTTGGCTCAAGGTGCCGTGGAACAATTCTTCAAAGGCGACCACGCGGTGCTGGGTGTCCAGAAACAGTACCAGAAACACCTCCTGTTGCCTGCCCGCCAGCAAGAGTTGCAGATAGTCGCGCACCACTTGCGGCGAGTTGAGCGTGTCGCCGCGTTTCAGTTCTTCCTGCAAGGCGCGGCGCGACATTTCCAGCACCGCCTGAAGTTGCGCGAATTTGGCGGCTCCCATGCCCTTTACCAAACAAAAGTCATTACGTTCGGCGGCAAACAGCCCGGTCAGACTACCGTATTTGTCGAGCAATTCCCGCGCCACATCCACCGCGCTCTTGCCCACTACGCCAGTGCGCAGAAAAATTGCCAGCAGCTCCGCATCGGAGAGTGCCGCCGCACCCCGCGCCAGCAATTTCTCGCGCGGACGCTCCCCTTCCGGCCAATCCACGATGCTCACGTTCCACCTCCCCACTTATGGACAACGATATATGCGGTACAAGCCCATTCTTACCGGACAACATTGTACGACAACGGCACTTACAGATTGCCAGTTGCAGATTGCTGACCGCTCCCCTATGCTATCCGGCATCATCCATTGCAACCCCTATATCGTGATCCCGCTTAATCGTTTCATCCTGCTCGTGTTGATCGTCCTGACCACAGGTTGCGCCAGCACCGTGGAACCCCCACCGCCAACCAGTGTCGATCTCCCCAAGACACGCACCGACCCCGCCAAGTCAGCCGCCGTTCCCGCGCCCACAAAGCCCGCTGCGTCTTCGGCCTTGCCGCCCCCCGCCGTCCTATCCGAAGCGCAAACCAGCGAGTTTATTTTGCAAATTTTGCCGGGCAATCTCAAGGATAAGGAAGGCTGGGCGGAGGATATGCAAAGCGTATTCCACGCCCTGCATGTTCAGCCCAGCGCCGAAAACTATTGCGCCGTAGTTGCCATCATCGAACAGGAATCGAGCTTTCAGGCCGATCCGTTCGTGCCTGGACTACCCGCCATCGTCATGCGCGAGATCGAGCAGCGGCGCGAAAAATATAGCATTCCCCCAACCGTTGTGTCCTGGATGTTGTCGGCCACCTCAAGCAATGGGCGCAGTTACCAGCAGCGCATAGATACACTTAAAACCGAAAAGGAACTCAGCGACCTGATAGAAGAGATCATCGCCCAGATACCGGCGGGTAAAAAAATGTTTCCCAACACCAACCCGATACGCACCGGAGGTCCGATGCAAGTCAGCATCGGATTTGCCGAAGCACATGCAAAAGTCAGGCATTATCCCTACCCGGTTCACGGAAACCTGCGCAATGAGGTTTTCAGCCGTCGTGGCGGGCTTTATTTCGGCACGGCTATCCTGCTCGACTACCCCGCGCCCTATCACCAACTTATTTATCGTTTTGCCGACTATAACGCGGGACGATACAGTAGCCGCAATGCCGCTTTTCAACTCGCCCTGGCGAAAATCAGCGGACGCAAGCTGGCAACCGATGGCGATCTGCTGCGCTACCAACAGGGTCGTCCTGCCGCTGCCAGCAGCACTACGCAACTCGCGCTGTCTAGCATCGGCAAAGCATTGCAAATGAGCGATGCCGAAATCAACCGTGATTTGCAACTGGAAAAATTATCAACCTTTAGCCAGTCTCATCTGTATCAGCGGGTGTTCGCGCTGGCCGAGCAAACAGCGCCCCAACCACGCGAGGCTATCCCGCAAATCAACCTGAACAGCCCGAAGTTTCAGCGCAAGCTCACCACGGAATGGTTCGCCAACCGCGTCAATAAACGCTTTGCGGACTGCCTGAAGCGAGGCGCTTCGAGCAATAACAAATCAACTAAAAAAAGCAAACCACCGACAAGACATTAGCGGTGTGCCGGTTTTTTCTTGTACTATGCGCGGCATGACTAAATCACACCTCGTTCTCGGCATCACGGGCGGCATCGCCGCCTATAAGGCAGCCGAATTATTGCGTTTGCTCAGTAAACAAGGCTTTGCTGTGCAAGTGGCGATGACTGAAGCCGCCTGCCATTTCATCACCCCGACTACGCTGCAGGGCTTGTCCGGCAAGCCGGTAATAACCTCCCAGTGGGATGCCAGCGTGCCAAACAATATGGCGCACATCAACTTGAGCCGCGCAGCCGACGCGATTGTGATCGCACCCGCCAGCGCCGATTTTATTGCCAAACTGGCGCACGGTCTGGCCGATGATCTGCTTTCCACGCTGTGTCTGGCGCGCAACTGCCCCTTGCTGATCGCCCCTGCGATGAACCGCGAGATGTGGCAAAACCCCGCCACACAACGCAACGTCGCGCAACTGGTCACCGATGGCGTACAGGTGCTGGGACCCGGTAGCGGCATACAAGCCTGCGGCGAACAAGGCTTGGGGCGTATGCTGGAAGCGGAACAACTGGCACAACACATTGTTGACTTTTTGCGCATCCTTCCCCCTCTCCCCGCAAGCGGGGCGAGGGAATTGAGGGGTGTAAGAATTTTGATAACCGCTGGACCTACTTATGAGGCGATAGATGCAGTGCGCGGCATCACCAACCGCAGCTCTGGCAAAATGGGCTATGCCATCTGTCAAGCCGCGCAGGAGATGGGCGCGGAAGTGGTGCTGGTATCCGGCCCGACCGCCCTGCCCACCCCGCCGAATGCGCGACGGATTGACGTGCAAAGTGCCGCGCAGATGTTCGAGGCCGTCAAACAGCAGGTCGCCGCCAGCGATATTTTCATCGCCGTTGCGGCAGTGGCCGACTACCGCGTCGCCCAGCCCAGCGAGCAAAAAATCAAAAAAAGTGCTGCCAACCTCACGCTGGAACTCGTCCCCAACCCGGACATACTAGCGCATGTCGCCGCCCTGCCTAACCCGCCTTTCTGCGTAGGCTTTGCCGCCGAGAGCGAGAACCTCGCCGAATATGCCAAACAAAAACGGCTTGCCAAAAAACTGCCGCTATTGGTCGGCAACCTCGCGCAACACGCCATCGGCAGCGACGACAATGAACTGGTTTTATTCGACGAACAGGGCGCACATCCCTTGCCGCGCGCCGACAAACTCACCCTGGCAAGACAACTGATGCAGCACATCGCACAACTTGAAAAAGGAACAAGCCGATGAAACATTTGAACGTGGATGTCAAAATTCTGGATTCCCGCCTGCACGAAAACATGCCCGCCTATGCGACCGCCGGCTCGGCAGGCATAGACTTGCGCGCCTGCATCGAAAAAAATATCGTCATTCAGCCCAAGCAGTGCGAACTCATCCCCAGCGGCATCGCCATCCACCTAGCGAACCCGGGCTTCGCTGCGATGATCCTGCCGCGCTCAGGGTTGGGGCATAAGCACGGCATCGTGCTAGGCAATCTGGTTGGGTTAATAGATTCAGACTATCAGGGGCAAATTTTCGTATCGCTGTGGAACCGCAGCCAGATTCCTTTTACGCTGATGCCGATGGAACGCATGGCGCAACTGGTGATCGTGCCGGTCATGCAAGCCAAGTTCAACATCGTGGAGGAATTCCCGTTAAGCGAGCGTGGCACGGGCGGTTTTGGTAGCACAGGCAAGCACTAAGTGGCCTCAGCGATCATCCTGTTCGCCCACGGCGCTCGCGACCCGGAATGGGCGCGCCCCTTTCATGGCATCCTCGCACGGCTGCAACAAATCCTGCCCGACACGCCGGTCATGGTCGCTTATCTGGAGTGCGTGCAACCGACGCTCGCCGATGCAGTAACACAACTTGCGGAGGAGGGAACGACTTCCATTACGCTGATTCCGATGTTTCTGGCACGCGGCGGGCATCTCAAGGAAGATTTGCCAAAACGACTAGACCTCATTCGCCAGCAGCACCCCGAACTAAATTTTAATATTTCCCCCGCCATCGGCGAAGTGGATGCCATCCTTCAAAATCTCGCCGACTGGGTTTATCAGGAACATCAGCGCAATAAAAAACCCGCCTGAGCGGGGTTTTTAACTGGCCACTTGCAACTCACCACTTACGGCTGTTAGCGTTCCAGATTCAATTCCATCTCGGTGTTGTCACCGCGACGCACCGACACCTTCTCGGTGACCATCTTATAGCCTGACTGCTTCACGCTAATGGCGTGGATGCCGGGTTCCATTTCCAGATGCAACGGGGACAACCCGTAATACACACCATCAAGATACACCCTGGCGCGCGGCGGATTTGTATTCACCAGCAACAATCCCGCTGTTTCACTCGCGTGAGGACGGTAAGTTGAGGCTCCGACCTCATTATCCGACTGTTGTACGCCATAGTTCTGCATCGGAGCAGGTTTTGCCAGCGTAGGCGCAACATAAACGGTCACGCCTTTCACCGGTTTAGTGCCTGGAGTCAGGTTGAACAGTTCAGGATGAACCGCCATCAACGAAGCACTGATCGCCTCAACCGTTTTCGCACTAGCGACACGCAACTCCCTGTTCAGATAATTCATCACATCGTCTTTGTTGTTACCAGAAACACCGGCAAAACGATCATTTTTCTCCGTCACCAGACCAGCCCACACCACCTTACCAGTGGACACCTCCTTCAGGGTCGTTTCAAATGCGATGAAAATTTCATCACGATTTTTGACGTTTAAAGTCAGTTCTTTCACGACACCGGATACTTCAAACAGAGCATTACTTGCGCTGCTGCCTTCCATTACCTGAAAACCTTCAGCATCAAAACGCTTTTTGATCGCACCGCTCACGAGAGTTGCAATGTCTTGATCCATTATCAAATCATTACCACTCATACCGACTACTTTTACTGTCACTTGTCCGAGATAATGAGGGTCACTAACCTTGCGTTGATCCACATATTTGCTGACTCTCAAGGTAGCCGCATATTTGAGCAGCGAATTAGAACCGTCATTGACTGTTTTTTTGTCACTGACAGCAAGCGTATTGTCACCACCACCGAACCAACCTCCCACTGTTTCTTTGGCATCATTGACAGTGGCACATCCGGTAACAGCAAACAACAAAACCAGCAGCGCAACACGTTGCGATAATAAATTCATTAACGTCACCTTTATTTTGGACTCGGACACGTTAAATTATTACAGGCAATCACAGCTTCAATTTCGGCAAACGTGCGTGCCAATTCAAAGCTCTGCACTTGCGCGCCCAACAGACGTGCGATTTGAGTAATAGAGAACAAACCGCACACGGTTTGCCTGCCATCCGCACCTTCAGCCACAACCAACGCATGTTGCCTGTTAGCTTTTTTCAAACTGGCTACAATCGAGCCAACTTTGGATTTTTGCACATCCTCCAGTTTCAATACCTGCAATTCGCGTTGCGTGCTCATGATGTCACGCACCATGATGTCGGCATGTGTCCCACCCATGTTTTGCAGGAAATGCATGGGTTTTTCTCCCAACACGTCCGTGGCTGTCAGCAATCCGGCAACCTGCTCGTTGTCATCCAGCACCAGCAACATGCGTACGCCATAGCGGATCATCTTGGCGTTAGCTCTGTCCATCGAAGTTTTGGCACGCACACTAACCACCGAAACCTTGTTCAAATCGGTCATCACAGTCGTTGCCGGATCACTCAAATTGACCCGTTCAGCAAAATCTTGTACCGGGCGCACATAGGAAGAACCCGTCTTCAAGGGCATGGATTTCAATTCAGCATATTCTATCGTCATGTTTTCACTCCTAAATAATCACAAAATCATCTGTGTACATGTTGCGAACTTGTACACCTGGTTTTATGCGCGGGCAGATAACGAACCAACTCATTAAGTGCCTTGGTATAAACCTCGCGTTTAAACTCGATTACCGTCTGAATATCCAGCCAGTAATCCGTCCAGCGCCATGCATCAAACTCGGGATGCGCATCAGCACGCAAACAGACATCACAATCACGTCCAACCAAATGCAACAAAAACCAAATCTGCTTCTGTCCGCGATAACCGCCTCGCGATTCTCGCTTACTCCAACTTTGCGGAACGTCATAACGCATCCAGTCACGGGTGCGTCCCAGTACCTGCACATGTTCGGGCTTTAAACCGACTTCTTCATACAACTCCCGATACATCGCCTGCTCTGGATTTTCTCCATGCTGTATACCACCTTGCGGGAACTGCCAGGAATGCTGCCGAATCCGCTTTCCCCAGAATACTTGGTTTTGGTTATTCGTGATAATGATGCCGACATTCGGGCGGTAGCCGTCTCGGTCTATCATCTTCCACTCTATCAGCTTAATTTCAGTTGGCGGATTCTTTCACATTTCACCTTTATTGAAAAGCAAATATATCTCCTATCTTCTCTTACCCGCATGACAAGAGCATGACAAAGCGTCATTTCTGCCGGATTTACCTGACAGAAATCCGGTTTCGACCCATGCGCAGCGCACGCATTCCCTGTAAAATCGGCAAATCGTTTATCCAAATCAAGTCGAACATCATGCGCGTCTCACAATTTTTCCTCTCCACTCTCAAAGAAGCGCCTGCCGAGGCAGAACTCCCCAGCCACATCCTGATGATGCGTGCGGGCTACATCAAAAAACTCGCCAGCGGCTTGTACACCTGGATGCCGTTGGGATTGCGCGTATTGCGTAAAGTGGAAGCCATCGTGCGCGAAGAAATGAACCGATGCGGTTCAATTGAATTACTGATGCCTGCCGTGCAACCTGCCGAACTGTGGGAAGAAACGGGTCGCTGGGAAATCTTCGGCCCGCAAATGCTAAAAATCCGTGACCGGCACAACCATTCTTTTTGTTTCGGCCCAACCCACGAAGAAGTGATTACCGACATCGCGCGCCGCGAAATCCGCAGCTATCGCCAGTTGCCTGTCAGCTTTTACCAAATACAAACCAAGTTCCGCGACGAAGTTCGTCCGCGTTTCGGCGTGATGCGCGCGCGCGAATTTTTGATGAAAGATGCCTACTCCTTCCATGCTGACCTCAATAGCCTTGAGCAAACCTATCAAGTCATGCATGAAACCTACAGCCGGATTTTTACGCGACTGGGACTGCAATTCCGCGCCGTTGCCGCCGACACAGGCGCAATCGGCGGCAGTGGTTCGCATGAATTTCATGTACTGGCCGATTCCGGCGAAGATGCGCTGGCCTATTGTCCGAGCTCGGATTATGCCGCCAATGTGGAGCTTGCCGAGGCGGTTGCGCCTGGTGCCACGCGTGCCGCCCCGACAGAATGCATGCGCAACGTGGACACGCCCAAACAAACCACCTGCGAACAGGTTGCCGAATTACTCAATATTCCGCTGCAACGCACCGTCAAACTGCTGGCGCTGGTAGCCTCGGACAAACTGCATATCCTGCTGCTGCGCGGCGACCATAACCTGAACGAAATCAAGGCAGCCAAACTCCCCGGCCTCGCCGACTTCCGCTTTGCCCGCGAAGATGAGATACGCAGCTTTTTTAACTGCCCGCCCGGCTTTCTCGGCCCCGTCGGCATAGACCGAAGCGCTGTGCGCGTCATCGCTGACCGCAGCGTCGCCGCCATGAGCGATTTTGTGGCAGGTTCCAACGTCGCCAAATTCCACACCGTCGGCATCAACTGGGGGCGCGACTTAGCCGAAGCCGACCTGATAGCAGACATACGTAACGTAGTAACGGGTGACCCGTCACCAGATGGGCAAGGCACGCTGGAAATCTGTCGCGGCATCGAAGTCGGACACATTTTTCAGTTGCGCACCAAATACGCCGCCGACATGAAGGCGACTTTCCTGGACGCACAAGGCAAATCTCAAATCATGGAAATGGGCTGTTACGGCATCGGCATATCGCGCATCGTGGCAGCCGCCATCGAGCAGAATTTTGACGCGCGCGGAATCATCATGCCCGCCTCAATCGCCCCCTTCCAGGTCGCAATCGCACCCATCGGCATGGCAAAGAGTGTCGCAGTACGCGAGGCAGTGGAACAACTTTACGGTAACTTGCAAGCAGCCGGAATCGAAGTATTGCTGGATGATCGCGACGAGCGCCCCGGAGTCATATTTGCCGACATGGAACTGATCGGCATCCCGCATCGCATCGTAATCGGCGAGCGCGGCCTCAAACAGGGCGTATTGGAATATCAAGGCAGGCAGGACAGCGCAGCGCAAATCGTGCCTGTACAAGACATCCTGGAATTTATACAATCCAAACTATGAAAAAATCAGGACTACGGGAATGGGTGCCAGGGGCGAGAAAAATCCGCCCCGCTGTGCGTCTGCGCCCGCAGACTGCCTCTGCAATCCTCAAAGCTTTATCGTTCTACCTAATTTTGTCCGGCTCCAGCGTCTATGCGGGAGGGCAGGTTTACACCCC
The DNA here is from genome assembly GCA_002780675.1 of Gallionellales bacterium CG03_land_8_20_14_0_80_55_15. Classification (GTDB taxonomy): domain Bacteria; phylum Pseudomonadota; class Gammaproteobacteria; order Burkholderiales; family Gallionellaceae; genus Gallionella. The sequence continues at coordinate 10,436 of PEUR01000179.1, forward strand.
GCTTTCTGCCAGCGTGCGCGCCGTATTGCAACATAGCGTGTCGGATCAGGCCGCACCCAAATTGGCTTTTTCCAGCCAATCCGAAGCCAATGCCTGGCTCACCGACATGTCGCGCCGTTTGGAGAAACGCCTGCCGGATACAAAATACCGTACCGATTTTTTGTATACGGTACATTACGAAGCCACGCGCGCCGGACTGGATCCGCAACTCGTGCTGGGTTTAATCGAAGTGGAAAGCGGTTTCAAGAAATACGCAGTCTCCAGCGTGGGCGCTCGCGGTTACATGCAGGTGATGCCATTCTGGGTAAATGAAATTGGCACGCAGGAACAGAATCTTTTTCATCTGCGCACCAACCTGCGCTACGGCTGCACGATATTGCGTCACTATCTGGATAGAGAAAATGGCGATTTGTTTCGTGCCCTGGGAAGATACAACGGCAGCCTGGGTCGCCCCGAATACCCGAATCTGGTACGCGCCGCATGGCATGGTCACTGGCTATTGCCCAGCCGTTCAGTCAATCAGGGCTACCTGCCCGCCAGTTAAGTCCCTGTTAAACCGTAGATTAAATACCCATTTTCAGCCAGCCTATTTCAGCGGCTTACTTGTTTAGCAGCTTACTGGACTTGTATTGTTTTGATATAACTCTCGATACTGGCGCGAGTCACTTCACCCGCCTGTTGCGCGACTTGTTCACCTGTCGGGCTATACAAGTAACTGGTCGGCAATACCTCCAGCTCACCGATTTGCGCAACGATTTTGCGGTTACCCAACACAACCGGGTAACTGATGCCATGCGCGCTGACGAAGTCTGCAACCAACTTCTCTGAGGCATACTCCATCGCGATGCCAATGACCATCAAGTCTTTGTTTTTATGGGAATTATGCAAAGAAATTAACTCAGGCAACTCGCGCAGGCAAGGCGGACACCAGGTCGCCCAGTAATTCACCAGCACCCACTTACCGCGATAATCCGACAGGCGATGCGTCTTGCCCTGCAAATCCTGCAAGGAAAAATCAGCCGCCAGTACAGACAGCGGCAAACACAGCAGCACTGCCCAAAACGCTACCCGCAATCCTGCCAACGCTTTCAAACCCACTCGCAATTTAATGGCCGTGCTTATCGGATGGGGCATCAGACGAATCACTGCTCGAGTCAACACCATGATCCCCCGCGTGGCTGAAATACAAAGCCAAAGCGATTAGCGTGATACTGGAACCCAGATAAACCAGATCCAGAGGGGTCTCAAGTTTCATATGCAACGCCTCTTCAAACAGCGTGACAATCATGAT
>PEUR01000153.1 GCA_002780675.1 Gallionellales bacterium CG03_land_8_20_14_0_80_55_15
GCTATCCCCCGCCATTGAGAACGAAACAGAGGTCGCATACGTGCGTACAACCTACCTCGAAGAGCGGCACCTAATCATGCGGCAATGGGCAGATTATCTGGATGCGGTGAAGGTGGGGCGCGGGTGATACCGTTCAACTTGTTGTTTCTCGACCCCTTAGGCATAGCCGGGATTGCTTAGGACGGCTTCCTCGCCTATACTTGAACAAGTTAACGTACAAGTGAGGCTAAAAATGAAAGTCGTAACCTATTCTCATGCGCGCAATGCGCTGAAGTCTGTTTTGGATGGTGTTGTTCAAGATGCGGACATAACCATTATCAGCCGCCGCGATGCGGAAGGTGATGCGGTCGTTATGTCGCTGGACAGCTACAACAGCATCATGGAAACGTTGCACCTGACCAGTAATGCGGCGAATGCCGCGCACCTTGCCAGATCAATCCAGCAATATCGAGAAGGCAAGGCGCAGCCTCGCGAATTGATAGCCGACTGATGGCGCGTCTACTGGCGTTCACCCCCGCCGCGTGGGGTGACTATTTCTACTGGCAAGGGCAGGACAAAAAGACCTTAAAGCGGATCAACCAGCTCATCAATGAAGCGGCGCGCAGTCCGTTTGAAGGGATAGGCAAGCCCGAACCACTGCGAGGCGATTTGTCCGGTTTTTGGTCTAGGCGTATAGACGATGTGAACAGGCTGGTTTATCAGGCGACAGATAATGAGCTGGTGATTATTGCTTGCCGCCACCATTACGAAAGCTAATCGAACGAACTCACAAGGCGGCGTGTATCGGGTTTGCCGCACTAGGAGTCTGTCGGACTTGAAGAATCGTAGCGAAAAGGTTTAAGCAGGCAAAGCCGCACAGCGGCGGCTCGCAAATATGCGCCGTCCAGGCGAATTCCCCCGGCCACACCACCCGAGGACAAGTGCAGTAGATTTCCTTTAAGTCCGACAGACTCCCAGGGAACACTGATTTATTCGTCATTCCGGCAAAGGCCGGAATCCAGCGTATTGATTAAAAAGGGTTTCCGCTTTTTCGGAAACGACAAAAGCGAATAAACCTAGAAAAGCTGTTGTCCGCAGATTAAATGGATTAACGCAGATTATTCAGACGGTTGCACCATTCATTCACTTCACCCATCGGGTGCGCACAAAAAGTGGACAACCCCCCGTAAATCTGCGTAATCTGCTGATCAAACTGATGTTTTAAGGTTGAACCTCGCCCATCATGCCGCAATGCCGCAGGGGCATTCCCTCGAAATATAGACGATGAAGCTGTCTTATTTCTGAATGAAGGGCATTCCCACAAAAAATGTCGCACAAGCGCTCGTGTTTTTGAATGAAGTGCGAGAGGTGGTGCTTGTTCCGGCCTGAACGCCGGGGTTCAAACCGATAAGGATATTGGATGAGGCGAACCGTGGAAAAGGGCATGCTGACAGGCATTCGGACAACCCGTTCCCCAGCCTAAATAAATTTGTTTGATTTACATCAATAAGCCTGGAGTAATTTTGCCTATCATGCCAACGTGCAACGATGGCTAAATCCCGAGTAAATCAGGCAGGTATGCGACTTGATAGGTAATATTTTCGCTTTACTTGTACCTGATGGGTGTGCCATTATTGCGCAGCTTTTAAAGCTGTAAGGAGTGGTGCGACGTTTACAAGTGTTTTAGTGTAAAAATCGCACCGTTTTTAAATTTGCTCTCGGGAGGAGATACTGTGGAAGCAACTAATGCGACACCAGTAAAGTATGATATGGACGTTGTCCGGTGGTTTACCATCGCGGCAGTCGTCTTTGGAGTGATTGGGACGCTAGTCGGTGTGTATGCCGCATCGGAACTGGCGTTTCCGTTTTTAAACTTTGACATTCCCGAAATTACTTTCGGGCGTCTGCGTCCACTGCATACCAATGCGGTGATTTTTGCGTTTGGCGGTAATGTATTGTTCGCGACGGGTTATTACATCGTGCAACGTACAGGTAACTGTAGTCTGTGGAGCAACAAGCTGGCCTGGTTTCATTTCTGGGGCTGGCAGGCGATCATCGTTTCGGCTGTCATTACTTTGCCGCTGGGCTTGTCCCAAGGTAAGGAATATGCTGAACTGCCTTGGTGGGTTGATATTGCGATTGCCGTTGTGTGGTTGTCTTATGGCTTGAATTACATCATGTCCATCACCAAACGCAAAACTACGCACATCTATGTGTCAAGCTGGTTCACCATGGGTATGATCTGCATGATCACTTACCTGCATGTGGTAAACAGTCTGGCCATTCCAGTGGACTGGGCAACTTCCTATTCCATCTTCTCCGGCGTACAGGATGCGATGGTGCAATGGTGGTGGGGTCACAATGCGGTGGGTTTCTACCTGACTGGCGGCTTCCTCGGCATCATGTACTACTTCATTCCCAAGCAATCGGGCCGTCCTATCTTCTCGTATCGTTTGTCTGTGTTGCACTTCTGGACGCTGACTTTCGGTTACGTTTGGTTGGGTTCTCACCACCTGCAATACACCGCGTTGCCTGACTGGACCGGTTCCCTGGGTGCGGCGGTATCTCTGGCGATGATCATCCCTTCCTGGGGGGGTGCGATGAACGGTATGATGACTTTGTCCGGTGCATGGGACAAGCTGCGTACCGACTACATCCTGCGTTTCCTGGTAACAGCGATGGCGTTCTATGCGATGTCCACTTTTGACGGCCCGGTAATGGCGATCAAGACAGTTAATGCCTTGTCTCACTACACTGACTGGACAGTGGGACACGTACACGCAGGTGCGCTGGGCTGGATGTCCATGATTTCCTTCGGTGCGCTGTATCACATGACCAAAAAATTGTGGAATACCGAAATGTATTCTGACAGTCTGGTGAACGTACACTTCTGGATCGCCTTGATCGGTGCGGTAACTTACATCACTGCGATGTGGGTGTCCGGCATCATGCAGGGTCTGATGTGGCGTGATTACGACGAGTACGGTACTTTGACCTACACCTTTGTTGAATCGGTATCTGCTATGCATCCTTACTATGTGATGCGTGCTGTTGGCGGTGCGTTGTTCAATCTGGGCACATGGATCATGCTGTTCAACGTGGTGATGACTGTTCGTCAAGCGAACGCTGTACGCGGCGTAAACGCTGTTGCAGCTAAAGCATAAGGGGAGAAAAACATGTCTGATCACGATCATATCTATTCAACCAAGTTCCAAGACAAAATCGAGCGCAATACGCTGCTGATGTTCGTCTTGACTGCCCTTGCGGTGTCAGTCGGCGGTATCGTCGAAATTGTGCCTTTGTTCTATTTACCTAACACCGCGATGAATGGTGGTGATG
>PEUR01000141.1 GCA_002780675.1 Gallionellales bacterium CG03_land_8_20_14_0_80_55_15
ACCGCCGAAGGGCAAATTCGTGATGATGTGACGTATGCGCAACTGGCGGAATTTGTCTGGTTTGTGGAGACAGGAACGGGGCTTAAATCCCCCCTAACCCCCCTTTTGCAAAGGGGGGAGAAGATGAATGTGGTGCGAGAATTCCCCACTTTGAAAAAGGGGGGGGAGGGGGGGATTTCTCCTTTGTTGGGCATCCACCAAGGCCGCGCGATTTACCTGCTGTACAACGGCATTCTCAAGGATAAGTCAGTGGCGGGCGGCAATGTGCTTACATCGCAAGTATTTGATTTACTTGAAATTTTTGACGGATCAAAAGTGATCTATGCCGCCGCTTGCCGTTTGGGCGCGGCACGTTTGCAGCGGGAAAATATCGTCTTCAAGCAAACCCCTTACGCGTTGGCGGTATAAACTTACATTACATTTTTTCAGGAGTGTTAAATCATGATTACGGCTGAAGTTATGGAGCAGGCATTGAGCCTGAAATCTGCTGATCGCTATGCGCTGCTGGAGCTGTTGCATTCTAGCCTGGACAAGCCTGACCCTGAAATCAACCAGGTTTGGCATGAGGAAATCTTGCGTCGGATAAAAGCTTTTAACGAAGGAAGGCTTGAAACGGTCTCGATGGAAGAAGCCTTCAGGGATTTATAGTGAAGCTGATTTTTTTACGCATTGCGCGCAATGAAATGGCGGAAATAAAACGCTATTACAATTTTCAGCAAAAAGGATTGGGGGATGCCTTTCAGCGTGAGGCACAGACCGCTGCCCAGCTGATACTGGCACGTCCACTTTCCTGGCAAATTGAAATTGAACCAACCCGGCGGTTCATCTTGAATCGTTTTCCCTACAAGATGGTATATCTGGTGCAGGCCGAGCAAGTCGTTATCGTTGCTGTCATGCATCAACATCGTCGCCCGGATTACTGGGTAGATCACCTTCCAAACCCATGACCACTTTCCTTCCCAAGCTATACCAGCAAGCGGTACTCGATAGCGTCGAGACTTATTTCCGCGCCTGTTTGCAATTAGGCGATGCCGACACCGCGTTTTACCAAACCACCCGCGAGTTGTGGGGCGAGGGCAGCAAGTATCAAGCCATCGCGGGGTTTTCATCGGACATGCCGTATTTCTGTCTGCGCGTTCCGACCGGCGGCGGTAAGACCTGGCTGGCGGCGAAGAGTGTGGCGCTGATCAACACACATTTATTGCGCTGCGAACACAGTGTCATTTTGTGGCTGGTGCCAAGCAAGGCGATACGCGAGCAGACCCTGAAAGCCTTGCGCAACCCGCAACATCCCTATCACGCCGCCTTGAAGGAAGCCGGGCCGCTGACGGTGCTGGCGCTGGAGGAGGCGAAAAATGTGACACGCGCCACGCTGGAGACCTCCACCACGGTGATCGTGGCGACGGTGCAGGCGTTCCGCCGCGAGGATACCGAGTGGTTAAAAGTCTATCAATCGAGCGGTGCGCTGATGCATCACTTCGAGCATTTGACCTCGGAACAAGGTGCGGAACTATTACGCGACGGCGAGACTACGCCCTATTCGCTGGCGAATGTGCTGCGCCTGCGCCGCCCGTTTGTGATTGTAGATGAGGCGCACAACAACCGCACGCCGCTGTCATTCAAGACTTTTGCCGATTTTCGTCCGAGCGGCATTCTGGAACTGACCGCCACGCCGGATACCGAGCAAACGCCGAGCAATGTGCTACACAGTGTTTCCGCCGCCGAGTTGAAAGCGGAGCAGATGATTAAGCTACCAATCATGCTGGAGTCCGAACCGAACTGGCAGCAATGCCTAGCCGATGCGCTGGCACGGCGTAGCGAGTTACAAACACTGGCCGAGCAGGAAGCACGCTGCGGCGCACCTTATCTGCGTCCGCTGGTGTTGATACAGGCAGAAAAGCGCCGACAAGGAGTCGAGACGCTGGATGTGGAACGGGTTAAACGTGAACTCGTCGAGAACCATCGCGTCCCCCCCGCAGAAATCATCATCGCCACTGGCGACGAAAGAGGACTGGAAAAAGTGGATGCAGACTATCTGCACGGCATTGCTGATGCGGCGTGTCCGGTCAAGTTTGTTATCACCCAACAAGCCTTGGCGGAAGGCTGGGATTGCCCGTCTGCCTATATTTTGGTGAGTATGGCCGAGCTGCATTCGGCCACTTCGGTGGAACAATTGTTGGGGCGCGTATTGCGCCAACCGGATGCACAGCGGCGTACCAGTCAGGCGCTGAACCAGTCTTATGCGTTTGTGGTATCGCGCAATTTTGCCGAGACCGCATCCGCCTTGCGTGACCGGCTGGTACAGGGCGCGGGCTTTGATCGCCACGCGGCAGCGGAATTCGTGCAGGCGGTGAAACAACAGCAAAGACCGCTCGATCTTGAAGGCAACGCGGGAAGTATCGTGATGCATCCGGTGGTGATTTCGTTAACGGAAAAGCCGGATGTAAAAAGCCTCCCCAAAGCACTGCGCAGCAAAATTAGCTGGGATGACAAGGCGCAAGCACTGACCATTTCACAGCCGTTGAGCGAGGCCGAACAGCTAAGCGTCGAGCAATCGGTGCAAAGCGAACCCGCCAGGGTTGCCATCGGGCAGGCAGCCGTGACCAGTCGCACCACGGCGGTGGAATTTTTCTATACACCCGCCGAGTTGGGTACACGCTTTGCCGTGCCGCAAATGGCGCTGTTCATGCAGGGCGAACTGACGCTGTTCGATGATGCGGAAGTGCTTGATTATCCTTGGGATTTATCCTGTTATGACGCAGCGCCGACGTTGCCGGATCTGTCTGAACTGAATGCCGCCCTCAAGGTATCCGAAGGCGGCGAGATAGATGTGGATGAGGCGGGCAGGATGACCGCGCGCTTTATCGCCGATATGCAGCGGGATTTGGGACTGGCGTATCGCCCGGACAATTGGGATGCAGTGAAATTGGCGGCGTGGCTGTGCCGCAATCTGCCTGAGCCCTCCATCACGCACGCCAGCAAACAAGCGTTCGTCGCGCACTGGATCAGCGCACTCTTCGCCCGTCCCGGCTACGATCTGGGGCGCGCCAACCGGCAAAAATTCCTGATCCGCAACCTGCTGGAACGCCGCATAAAAGACCTGCGCAGCGCAGCTGTCAAACAGGCTTATCAGCAAACCTTGTTTGGCGCAGACAATGCAAACCGCGTGGTGGTAGATGAACGCCATTGCTTCGAATATCACCCGCAAGGCTATGCGCCCAGCCGCGACTACGATGGTCGCTTCGGCCAATTTACTTTCCAGAAACACTATTACGGGCGCATCGGCGATTTCGATAGCGGCGAGGAATTCGCCTGCGCGTGCTGGCTGGACACCCAGGCACAAAAAGGACGCATCAGTTTCTGGGTGCGCAATCTGGTGCGCAAGGAAGGCTGCGCGTTCTTTTTGCAAAAGGCCGATGGGCGCTTCTACCCCGATTTTTTATGCCAGCTACCGGATGGCACGGTACTCGTCGTCGAATATAAAGGCGCGGATCGCTGGAAAGAAGCCGAGGATGACCGCCTGATCGGTGGCTTATGGGCTGAATTGTCCGGCGGGCGCTGCCGGTTTGTGATGATAAAAGACAAGCAGTGGCAAGGAATTGAGGCCATGCTATGAGGGATATTCCCGCGATCAAACAAGCCCTGCGCAAGAACATCCTCTCTGTTCGCGAGCGGTTGTTGGCGGATGTTCGCAGCGCCTGTGACGCGGCGATTACCGAACGCCTGTTGCAATTGCCAGAATATAAACAAGCCACAACGGTGCTGGGCTATATGAACTTCGGCAGCGAATATGCCTGCGAGTTGTGGGTGGCGCAGGCGTTAATTGAGGGCAAAAGGCTGGTTTTGCCCAAGGTGAACCGCCATACCAATCACCTCGATCTGTATCGGGTGGACGACTTGGAAAACCAACTGGAGTCGGGCTTGTGGGGGATACGCGAGCCTATCGTCGAACGCTGTGAGCAGCTAAATGACATAAATGAGGTAGAATTCGCGCTATTGCCCGGCGTGGCATTTTGCCGGGAGGGTGCGCGGCTGGGCTATGGCGGCGGTTTTTACGACAAGTTGCTGGCGAATGTGTCGCCGCGCACCGCGCGGGTCGCCGCCGCTTATACGCTGCAGCTTGTGGCACAGCTGCCGCAGGAAGCGACCGATGTAAAGGTGGGCTGGATTGTTACCGAAGAAGAAACAATCAACTGTTTAACCAGTAGAAATTCCTGAAGTTCCGTCAGGCTGCTGCAGGCCGAAATCCAGTTGATTAAAAATCGGGGTTTCGGCCTACGTTCGGAACGATGAAATAGACGTAATTTCCAAGCAGAATAACTTTAAGTGAGAGAGTGGAAGATGGCAAATTTACCTGATAACGACCCGCAGGAAACGCAAGAGTGGCTGGATGCGCTCGAGTCTGTTCTTAAAAATGAAGGCGCGGAACGCGCCCATTTTCTGCTGGGACAACTGATAGATAAAGCCCGCAATTCGGGCGCGGGCGTACCGTTCAGCGCGACCACACCGTATTGCAACACCATCGCCGTGGCGGACGAGGAACGTTCCAGCGGCAACCACGAAATCGAGCACCGCATCCGCGCCATGACCCGTTGGAACGCGATGGCGCTGATTTTGAATGCCAATCATGACTCTTCCGAACTAGGCGGACATATCGCCAGTTTTGCTTCGGCGGCGACTTTGTACGACGTGGCTTTCAACCATTTCTTCCACGGCAAGACCGACACGCACGGCGGCGATCTGGTGTATTTTCAGGGTCACTCGTCCCCCGGCGTTTACGCGCGCGCCTTCCTCGAAGGCCGCATCAGCGAAGCAACTATGTACAAATTCCGTCAGGAAACGGCGGGCGGCGGTTTATCCTCCTACCCGCACCCCTGGCTGATGCCGGATTTCTGGCAGTTCCCCACCGTTTCGATGGGACTGGGTCCGTTGATGGCGATTTATCAGGCGCGCTTCCTGCGCTATATGGAACATCGCGGCATGGTCAAGACCGAAGGCCGCAAGGTCTGGGCTTATCTGGGTGACGGTGAAACGGATGAGCCGGAATCACTGGGCGCGGTTTCGATGGCCGGACGCGAAAAACTGGACAACTTAATTTTTGTGGTGAACTGCAATCTGCAACGTCTGGACGGCCCGGTGCGCGGCAACGGCAAAATTATCCAGGAACTGGAAGGCGTGTTCCGTGGCGCGGGCTGGAATGTCATCAAGGTGGTGTGGGGCGGCCAGTGGGATCGTCTGCTCGCCAAAGACAAGAACGGCTTGCTGCAACAACGTATGCAGGAAGTGGTGGACGGCGAATATCAGACCTATAAATCCCGTGATGGCGCCTATGTGCGCGAACACTTCTTCGGCAAATATCCCGAGTTGCTGGAAATGGTAGCCGATATGTCCGACCACGAAATCTGGCGCCTCAATCGCGGCGGACATGATCCGCACAAGGTTTATGCGGCCTACGCGGCGGCCACCAAACACACCGGCCAGCCTACCGTCATTCTGGCAAAAACGGTCAAAGGCTACGGCATGGGCGAAGCGGGCGAAGCACAGAACATCACCCACCAGCAAAAGAAAATGGCCGGTCAAGTGTTGCTCCAGTTCAGAGACCGTTTCAACCTGCCGCTGAGCGATGAAGAAGTCGCCAGCCTGAAGTTCTACCGTCCTGCCGAAGGCAGTCAGGAAATGAAATATTTACAGGAACGAACCGCAGCGATGGGTTCGGTACCCGCGCGCAATCCGGCCAGCGAACCGCTGCAAATCCCGGAACTTGAAGCCTTCACCGCCTTGCTGAAAAGCACCGAAGGCCGCGAAATCTCCACCACCATGGCGTTCGTGCGAATGCTGGGCATTCTGGTCAAGGACAAGAATATCGGCAAACAAGTCGTGCCTATCGTGCCGGACGAATCGCGTACCTTCGGCATGGAAGGCATGTTCCGCCAACTGGGTATTTTCTCGCAGGTGGGCCAGCTCTACACCCCGCAGGATGCCGACCAGTTGATGTTCTACAAGGAAGACAAGACCGGCCAGATTTTGCAGGAAGGCATCAACGAGGCGGGCGCGATGTCCTCCTGGATCGCCGCCGCCACGGCCTACGCCAACCACGGCCGTGCCATGCTGCCGTTCTACATTTACTACTCGATGTTCGGCTTCCAGCGCATCGGCGACCTGGCCTGGGCGGCGGGCGATATGCGCGCGCGCGGCTTTATGATCGGCGGGACGGCAGGACGCACCACGCTGAACGGTGAAGGCTTGCAGCACGAAGACGGCCACAGCCATCTGATGTCGGCGACGATACCGAATTGCGTCTCTTACGATCCGACCTTCGCCTACGAGCTGGCGGTCATCATCCATGACGGGATGCGCCGCATGTATGTGAACCAGGAAGACGTGTTCTATTACCTCACCGTGATGAACGAAAACTATGCCCATCCTGCCATGCCAGAAGGCGCAGAAGCCAATATAATCAAGGGGATGTATTTGTTCAGCGAAGCCGCAGGGGACGACAGCAAGCCTCGGGTTCAGTTGATGGGCAGCGGCACGATATTGCGCGAAGCGATTGCCGCTGGCGGCTTGCTGGCCAACGATTTCGGCGTGGCAGCGGACATATGGAGCGTGACCAGCTTTACCGAATTGCGCCGCGACGGCATTGATTGCGAACGCTGGAACACGCTGCATCCCGAAGATCAACCCCGCTTCAGCCATGTCGAGCAATGCATGGCCGACCGCGATGGTCCGGTGATCGCCGCAACCGATTACATGCGTTCCTTCGCCGACCAGATTCGCGGCTTTTTGCCCAAGAATTTCAAGGTGCTGGGCACGGATGGCTTCGGTCGTTCGGATACCCGCAAAAATTTGCGCCAGTTCTTTGAAGTGGATCGTTATTACATCGCCGTGACCGCGCTGAAAGCCCTGGCGGATGAAGGCACCCTGGATGCTTCCGAAGTCAGCCGTGCGATCAAGCTGTACAACATCAATCCAGAAAAAGCGAATCCGGTATCGGTTTAACCGTTTACGGTTTGGAGTTTAAAGTTAGGAGAGACAAGTGGCAGAAATCAAGCAGGTATTAGTGCCGGACATCGGCGATTACAAGGATGTCAGCGTCATCGAAGTGATGGTCAAAGTCGGCGACACCCTCAACGCGGAAGACACGCTGTTGACGCTGGAAACGGACAAGGCGGCGATGGATGTGCCCTCGCCCTACGCCGGGGTGGTTAAGGAATTGCACGTCGAAATCGGTGACAAAGTGTCGCAAGGTTCGCTGATTCTGGTCTTGGAGTGCGCAGAACAAATCCCCCCCAGCGAAATCCCCCCCGCCCCCCCTTTTGCAAAGGGGGGAGTAGAAGCGGCAGCAGCATCAGCCTCGCCTGCCACTGCCGTAACCCAAGTCGCTACTGCGCAACCACCCGTTGTCACCCCCCCCCTTGCAAAAGGGGGGCTGGGGGGGGATTTGGCACATGCCAGCCCGGCGATCCGCCGCTTTGCGCGCGAATTGGGCGTGGACATTGCGCAGGTCAAGGGCAGCGGCGAAAAAGGCCGTGCAACCAAAGACGATGTGCAGAACTTCGTCAAGGCGGCGCTGGCACAGCCCCGCACAGCGGACAAACCAACTGGCGGTAACGGTTTGCAAGTGCTCGATATGCCGGTATTCGATTTCGCCAAGTTCGGTGCCATTGAAATCCAGCCGCTATCGCGCATCCAGAAGATTTCCGGCGCAAACCTGCACCGCAACTGGGTGACGATTCCGCATGTCACGCAATTCGATGAGGCCGACATCACTGACATGGAAGCCTTCCGCAAACAACTGGGCGCGGAATACGCCAAACAGAACATCAAGATTACCCCGCTGGCTTTCATGCTCAAGGCCGCCGCCGCCGCCTTGCAAGCCTTCCCGAAATTCAACGCTTCGCTGGATGGCGAAAATCTGATCCTCAAGCAATACATCAACATCGGCGTGGCGGTAGATACGCCGGATGGCCTGGTCGTGCCGGTACTGCGCGATGTGGACAAGAAGGGCATCGTGCAACTGGCCAAAGAACTAGGCGAAATCAGTGCAAAAGCCCGCGACAAGAAAATCACTGCCGCCGATATGCAGGGCGGCTGCTTCACCATTTCCAGCCTGGGCGGCATTGGTGGCACGGCGTTTACCCCCATCATCAACGCGCCTGAAGTGGCGATTCTGGGCGTGTCGCGTTCTTCCATGAAGCCGGTGTATCAGGACGGCCAGTTCGTGCCGCGCCTGATGCTGCCGCTGTCCGTTTCCTACGACCACCGCGTGATAGACGGTGCGGCGGCAGCGCGCTTCACCGCTTATCTGGCGAAAGTGCTGGCCGACTTGCGCCGTCTGGCCTTGTAGCATTGAAGCCCATCGGCATCCTCGGCGGCACGTTTGACCCGATTCATTACGGTCATTTGCGGCTTGCCGAGGAAATGCGCGAACTGGCGGGATTACAGCAGATTCGCTTCATCCCTGCGGGCAATCCTCCGCACCGGGAAATGCCGCAGGTCACCGCAAGTCAGCGCAGCGCGATGGTGCGACTGGCGATAGCCGATCAGCCCGCCTTTGTGCTGGATGAGCGCGAAGTAAAATGCAATAAAAAATGCTTTACAATCAATACGTTAATAGAATTACGCGACGAGCTTGGCGATACTCAACCGCTGTGCCTGCTGATGGGCGGTGACGCTTTTTTGCAGTTGCACACCTGGCACCAATGGGAACAATTGCTCGATTTGGCGCACATCGTGGTAGGCTACCGACCGGGCTATACCCTGGAAGAACGCATCCACAGCGCACCCGCCAAATTGCGCGAACACTATTTACAACGCTTGTGTGCGGTGGATTATTTATCGCGCCATGCCGCTGGCGGCATCGCCGAACTGGCAATACCCAAACTGGAAATTTCTGCCACGATGATCCGCAACCGTGTGGCGGAAAATCGCACCATCCGCTATCTTCTGCCCGTTACTGTGGCCAATTACATTTATCAACACCATTTATATACCCCATGCTAAATCTCGAAGAAAAAATCCTGGCCATTGTCTCCGCACTGGAAGACATCAAGGCAACCGACATCACCATCATTGATACCAGCAAGCGCAGCACGCTGTTTGATCGCATGGTTATCGCCAGCGCCAATTCCACCCGCCAAACCCGTGCGATTGCCGACAATGTGTCGGTCAAACTCAAGGAACTGGGCGAAGAAGTCATGGGCCGCGAAGGCGACGAAAGTTCCGACTGGGTACTGGTAGATCTGGGCGATGTGCTGGTTCATGTCATGCAACACGCCGCGCGCGAGTATTACAACCTCGAAGAACTGTGGAACCGTGCTGAAGCAGCGCGTCCAAAACTTGCCAAATTACCCGACGAAAAGTAATCCGGGGTGAAGTTTTTTATAGCGGCGCATTCATTCGCACAACCATGAAGCTGTTTATCGTCACCGTCGGACACAAAATGCCCGACTGGATTATTACGGGCTTCAACGAGTACGCCAAACGGATGCCGCGCGAGGCAAAAATTGAACTGCTGGAAATTAAGCCGGAACCGCGCACCACAGGCAAAAATACCCAGCAAATCATGGAGGCAGAAGCCCAGCGCATCCTGGCTGCACTGCCGCCAAATTGCCGACGTATCGCGCTGGATGAGCGTGGCGCACAGCCCACTACCAAACAGCTCGCGGCACAAATGCAAGACTGGAGGGGCGAAGGGCGGGATGTGGCCTTTATCATCGGCGGCGCGGATGGCTTGCACGACACGGTAAAACAGTCCGCTCAGCAACTGATGGCGTTGTCCGCGCTCACCCTGCCCCATGCCTTTGTTCGGGTACTGCTCGCGGAACAGTTGTATCGAGCCTACAGCCTGCTGCACAATCACCCCTATCACAGAGAATAGCGAGAACGTCATGAGCCTCAAGCCAACACGCATCTACCTTGCCTCACAGAGTCCGCGCCGTCGCGAATTACTCAAACAAATCGGCATCAATTTTGAGTTGTTGTTGTTGCGTGCGAGTGCACGTCGCCAGATTGATGTAGATGAGACCCCTTTGCCCGGTGAATCTGCCGAGGTATTTGCGCGGCGCATCTGTCAGGAAAAGGCACAAGCCGGTTATGACACGCTGCGGTTGCGAAATTTACCTGCGCATCCGGTGCTGGCCGCCGACACCATCGTCACGCTGGATGGGCAAATTTTTGGCAAACCCGAGGATGCCGAACAGGCAGCCGCGATGCTGCGCCAACTTTCCGGGCGTGAACACCAGGTACTGAGTGCCGTCGCTATGGCGAGTGACAACCTTGTCGAAGTCAGACTTTCCCTTTCCACCGTGCGCTTCGCCGAACTCGGCGAAGCACGCATTCAACGCTATTTGCAAACTGGCGAATACCGTGACAAGGCGGGAAGCTATGCCATTCAAGGCCAGGCGGCAGCATTCATCGAGCATCTCTCCGGCAGTTATTCAGGCGTGATGGGCTTGCCGCTGGCTGAAACGGTGCAACTGCTACAACGCTTTGATTGCCCCTCGCCTTGACGATTCGCCCCGACCCAGACGCATAACACCTTAATTACATAATAAAAATTCATGAGCGAAGAAA
>PEUR01000048.1 GCA_002780675.1 Gallionellales bacterium CG03_land_8_20_14_0_80_55_15
CCCGCTCTTGTCCCCTTGTGCGGGGTAGAGGCTGGGTGAGAAGGGAGCCGAATAACCGAAAGCCGTGAACGGGTTGCTGCGCGGCAACACGCGCGGCGATAGCCAGCGCAGCAAGGCTTCAGGCAATTCGCGCAAAAAACTCGATGCCATGCCGTAACTCACCTTGCCGTGCAACATGCGGCTCTGCGCGAAACTCAGATAAAGGCGGCGGCGCGCGCGGGTCAGTGCCACATACATCAAGCGTCGCTCTTCATCCAGCCCGCCGTCCACGTTCTGGCTGTTCTGGTGCGGGAACAGCCCCTCTTCCAGCCCGGTGATAAACACCGTGTGAAATTCCAGCCCCTTGGCGGAATGAACCGTCATCAAGTGCAGCGCATCGTCCTGGTCGCCCGCCTGATGCTCGCCCGCTTCCAGCGAGGCATGGCTCAAGAAGGCCGTCAGGTTGTCTTCCTCGTTTTCATGCACGAACAGCGTCGCCGCCGTCACCAGCTCATTCAAGTTCTCCAGCCGCTCCTGCGCCTCGCGCCGCTTCGCGCCCGTCTCGCTCTGGTAATGCGCAATCAGCCCGCTGTGGTGCAACACATGCTCGATGATTTCAGGCAAAGGCAGGTCAACCGTGGCACTGCGCAGCGCTTCGATCAGCCCGACAAAAGCCGTCACCTTGCCGCCCGCGCGTGCCGCCGCATCGAATAAAGTCGTATTGTTCTGCCGCGCGGCATCCTGCAATTGCTCGATGCTGCGCGCGCCGATGCCGCGCGTCGGGTAATTGATGATGCGCAGCAAGGCATTGTCGTCGTCAGCGTTTTCCATCAGCCGCAAATAGGCCATCGCGTGTTTGATTTCCTGACGCTCGAAGAAGCGCAAGCCGCCATACACGCGATACGACAAACCCGCCGACACCAGCGCATGTTCCAGCACGCGCGACTGCGCGTTGGAACGATAGAGCAGCGCCATCTCGGCAAGCCTCACCCCATCAGAATGTAACTGCTTGATTTCACTGATAATAAAATTCGCCTCTTCCACGTCATTCGGCGCTTCATAGACACGCAACGGCTCACCGCCGTGCTCCGCCGTCCACAGATTCTTGCCCATACGGTTGCGGTTATTACTGATCAGCGCATTGGCGGCATCGAGAATATTGCCGTGCGAGCGGTAATTCTGCTCCAGCTTGATGACCGCTTCGACGTGAAAATCGCGCAGCAATTCCTGCATGTTGCCGACATCAGCGCCGCGAAACGCGTAGATGGACTGATCGTCGTCGCCCACCGCAAACAGCGAATTGTGCCCCCCTGCCAGCAGCTTCAGCCACTGGTATTGCAGCGGGTTGGTATCCTGGAATTCATCCACCAGAATATGCTTGAAGCGTTCCTGATAGTGTTCGCGCAAAGACTGATTGCGCGACAACAACTCATAGCAGCGCAGCAGCAATTCGGAGAAATCCACCACCCCTTCCTTCTGGCACTGCGCATCGTATTCGGCGTAGACCTCGACCTTGCGGCGCGTATAGGGGTCGTAAGCCTCCACTTCGTTTGCTCGCAAGCCCTGCTCCTTGCTGCCACTGATAAAATTTTGAATCTCGCGCGGCGGATACTTTTCATCGTCCACGTTGAGCTGTTTCATCACCCGCTTGATCGCGGCAAGCTGGTCGCCGCTATCCAGTATCTGAAAGGTCTGCGGCAGATTCGCCTCGCGGTAATGCGCGCGCAACAGGCGATTGCACAAACCGTGAAACGTGCCTATCCACAACCCGCGCATATTGATCGGCAACATTGCCGACAGGCGCGTCACCATCTCCTTCGCCGCCTTGTTGGTAAACGTCACTGCCAGAATACCGTGCGGGCTGACCGCACCCGTGCTGATCAAATAAGCAATGCGCGTGGTCAGCACGCGCGTCTTGCCGCTGCCCGCTCCCGCCAGCACCAGCGCGGACTGTAAGGGCAGGGTGACAGCTTGCAGTTGAGGGGGATTAAGGCCGGAAAGAAGTGAGCTATTCATGGCCAATTATCCCACAGCCGCGCGATAACCCGAAACGTTCCGTCGCTCTGCTCATGATATTCCAACGCCTCTCTATCCAATTTGGGCGGCATTCGGTTTAGAATACGCGCTCTTTGTCCAAACTAACCGGCTTCAAACCAACTGGAGGTCCTACCATGTACCAAATCGCTCCAAGCATTCTTTCTGCCAATTTTGCCCGTCTGGGCGAGGAAGTTGACAATGTTCTGGCCTCAGGCGCGGACATCGTTCACTTCGACGTGATGGACAACCATTACGTCCCTAACCTGACCATCGGTCCGCTGGTCTGCGAGGCGCTGCGCAAGCATGGCGTGACCGCACCAATAGATGTGCATCTGATGGTCAAACCCGTAGATCGCATCATTCCCGATTTTGCCAAGGCAGGGGCGACTTACATCACTTTCCACCCCGAAGCCTCCGAACACGTAGACCGCACCATCGGCCTGATCAAGGAATGTGGTTGCAAAGCGGGCGTGGTGTTCAACCCAGCCACGCCCTTGGACATTCTGGAATATGTCTTGCCCAAGCTGGACATGGTGCTGCTGATGTCGGTCAACCCCGGTTTTGGCGGTCAAAAGTTCATCTCCTACACCCTGGACAAGGCACGCAAAGTACGCGCCATGATAGATGCGGGCGGTTATAACTGCCGTCTGGAAATTGACGGCGGCGTAGGCCCTGCCAATATCCGCGAAGTGGCTGCCGCCGGGGTGGATACGTTTGTCGCAGGCTCGGCTATTTTCAATGCACGCAAAGAGACCGATGCCAACAAGTACGACACCGTGCTGGCCGCGCTGCGCGCCGAACTGGCTAAAGTTTAAGCAGATGTCGCCGCGTCACGCCCTTGTTTCGCTATTGCTTGCGGTCGCCGTTTCAGGATGCGACCGCATCACTGGCGTGGCCGAGCAAAAAACCAAAGATGCCGAGGCGATAGGCTATGCCTGTCGGGTTTCAGCTACTGCGCCGGCGGATTGCATCGCCAACAACGACACGCATAGCCCGACCTCGCTGCTGGCGGGCTGGAAAGCCGCCGACCAGGATATTCTGGCAAAGCGGCTTGACCCCAGCATGGGAACGAACCCGGCAACTGCCGCGCACTTACCCGTAGCAGAGGCAGCCGCGTCACAAGTTGCTGCGACAAAAACCGCCGATGCCGCCTCCGCGCCAACGGATACCGAAGCGGAAACGGCTAAAGACGAATCTGTACCCGCTTCCGGGAAGAAGTCAGCCCAAAAACATTAGCCCGGAAACATCAGCAATGAAACCGAAGGAATTCTCGTGCCAGATAATGTAAAACGCTACACCCCACCCGTCAGCATCCAGGCCATCGTCATAGACCTGGATGGCACGCTGCTCGACACCGCGCCCCAACTCGCCGAAGCCGCCAACCGCATGTTGCGCGACATGGACTACGCGCCCGTGTCGCAGGAATTGCTGGCAAGCTACATCGGCAACGGTATCAGCTGGCTGGTCAAACGCGCGCTGACCGGCGACATGCACGCCACACCGGATGTCGCGCTGTACGACCATGCCCTGCCTCTTTTTGAGAAGCACTACACCGAACTGTTGCTGCAAAGTAAATTGTTCGGGGGTGTCACCGAAGGTCTGGAAGCGATGAAGGCTGCGGGTTACCGCTTGGGTTGCATCACCAACAAGGTAGAGCGTTACACCACGCCGCTGCTGGCGGGTATCGGCCTGGCACAGTATTTCGAAATCGTGCTGGCCGGCGACACCCTGCCGGAAAAGAAACCACACCCCATGCCCTTGTTACATGCGGCAAAATTCTTCGGCGCACCTATCGAGCAACTATTGCTGATCGGCGATTCGCTGAACGATACCGTTGCCGCGCGCGCCGCAGGTTGCCCGGTGTTCTGCGTGCCTTACGGCTACAACCACGGCGAACCCGTCGAAACGCTGGATCTGGATGCCGTCATCGCCAACCTGCCCGCCGCCTTGCCGCTCATCAAACTGGCTTAAAAAATGAAGCGCCTCCTGTACCCGATGAATAATTGGCGATGGCGTTGATGCAATCGTAGGGGCGTATGGAAATACGCCCTCGCGTTAACCTCGCCACCCCGGGCGTATTGCCATACACCCCCACGACACAGGAGCTTTTCATGTTGCACCCTATCACTGAATCCGAATTTAAGGCGCTGGCAGCGGCAGGCTACAACCGCATTCCGCTGGTTTTTGAAACCTTTGCCGACCTTGACACGCCGCTGTCGCTGTATCTCAAACTCGCCAATAAACCGTTTACCTATCTGCTGGAATCGGTGCAAGGCGGGGAACGTTTCGGGCGTTATTCCTTCATCGGCCTGCCCGCCGACACCCGCATCAGCGTGCGCGGCAACCGGGTCACGCTGACTGACGGTGCGACCGAAACCACCCAGGAAGTCGCCAACCCGCTGGATTTCATTGAACAGTATCAGGCGCGTTTCAAGGTTGCACCGTTGTCCGGACTGCCGCGTTTCTGCGGCGGGCTTGCTGGTTATTTTGGTTATGAAACAATCGCTTACATAGAGCCCCGGCTGGCAAAAATGCACCAGCCCGACGCGCTCGGTACGCCCGACATCCTGTTGATGCTCACCGAACAACTGGCGGTAGTGGACAACCTTTCCGGCACACTGACTTTTATCGTCTATGCCGACCCGGCACAGGATGATGCCTACGCGCGGGCACGGGAACGCTTGCGCGAACTCACCGCCAGGCTGCGCCTGCCGGTGGATATACCGTTCGCCGCACCGACACCCGCAGTTACCGCCAAATCAGAATTTGGCGAGGCCGCCTTCAAGGCCGCCGTGGCCACGGCCAAGCGCTACATCTTCGACGGCGACATCATGCAGGTGGTGCTATCGCAACGCATGAGCCAGCCTTTTCCCGCCGAACCGCTGTCGCTGTACCGCGCGCTGCGCAGCATCAACCCCTCGCCCTATATGTTCTACTACAACATGGGCGACCACTATGTCGTCGGCTCTTCGCCGGAAATCCTGGTACGACTGGAAAAAGATGTGGTCACCGTGCGCCCGATTGCCGGAACGCGCCCACGCGGCAAAACCCCTCAGCAGGATACCGAACTGGCGCAGGAACTGCTGGCCGACCCCAAGGAACTAGCGGAACATCTGATGTTGATTGATCTGGGGCGCAACGACATTGGCCGCGTGGCGCAAAACGGCACGGTGAAACTGACAGACAAGATGATCATCGAGCGTTACTCGCACGTCATGCACATCGTCTCCAACGTGGATGCCAAACTCAAGGCGGGACTGTCCGCGATAGATGTACTCAAGGCGACTTTTCCGGCGGGTACGGTGTCGGGGGCAGCCAAGGTGCGCGCCATGGAAATCATCAACGAACTCGAACCTTCCAAACGCGGCATTTACGCCGGTGCGGTGGGCTATTTGGGTTTCAACGGCGACATGGATGTTGCCATCGCCCTGCGCACCGCCGTCGTCAAAGACCAGGTGTTGTATGTGCAAGCGGGTGCTGGCATCGTCGCCGATTCCGACCCCGACAGTGAATGGCTGGAGACGCAAAACAAGGCGCGCGCCGTGCTGCGCGCAGCGGAAATGGCGCTGGATGGACTGGATAACGAGCTACACCGTTAACCCACGCCTCGGGCAACGCTGCGCATGTGACTGATCCTGTCTCGCAAAAAGCAAAATAACAACACCCGCAATCATAAACTGTGTATAGTGTGTGCCTTGTTGCCACAAAAATTTGCAATCAATTTTTCAGGGCTGCACAAAATTTCGGGAGCAATGTCATGAAAACCATTATAAACAAAACGTTAGCCATTACAGCCATCGTTGCAGCCGGACTTTTTTCGTCCCTGTCAGCGACGGCTGGACTTTTAACGACACCGACACAAACGCAAACCTTCAACTTCGCCACCCTGAGTGATCCTGCTGTAGACCTTGCATTTAACGGTTTTAACAGCGCATTGGGTACGCTCAACAGCGTTCACCTGACCTGGTCCATCAGCACATTACTCAACAACACTGTATACAATTCTAAGGGTACCCCAGTAGCCGTTGGCAATCCAGTTCCTCTGACAGCAACAGCCACCACGACATTCACGGGTTCCATTGCTTCTGCGCTGTTAACCGGAACGAATACTTTAACGACCCCCGGCTTCGTCGGCAATGTGGCTCCTGGCTTTTCAACCGTCGGCACCGCTTCATCCTCGAATGTTCCTGGCTTGTCTTGTTTAAGCAACGATGCTTCTTGCGGAGCGGGTAACAGCAACCTGAGTGCTTATATTGGGGGCTTGAATTTATTCACTATAAACGTTGCCAGCTCCGGTACTCAGGGGGGCAGTGTACCTGGGGGTGTTTTTACAGGAAATGACGGCAATGCCAACGGATCGGTCAGCCTGTTCTACGATTATTCCAGTGCCGCCATTCCCGCACCTGGAACCTTCGCGCTGTTGGGTCTGGGTCTGCTGGGCCTGGCTGGAATGCGTCGCAAGGCCACGCTGTGATTTAACCCTCCGGCATGAACCAGCCGCTCGCAAGAGCGGTTTTTTTTGTCCTGAAAAAAATGGTACGCTAGCGACCACTAATCAACGCCCGACCTGGGCAAGCGACCTAAGATGCTGAGACTCACCGAAATCAAACTAGCCGTAGCGCACCCTGAGGGCGAAATCAGGACCGCCATCCTCAAAAAACTGGGTATTGCCGAATCCGAGCTGATCACTCACAGCGTGTTCAAGCGCGGGGTGGATGCGCGCAAGTCGCATGCCATCCTGTTTACTTACACCCTGCTGGTTGAAGTGCGCGACGAGGCAGCGGTGCTGGCGCGTTTTGCGAATGACCCGCATGTCTGCATCGCACCCGATACCCGCTATCACTTTGTCGCACAAGCACCCGAACTGTCGGCTTCCCGCCCCGTCGTCATCGGCATGGGGCCGGCTGGCCTGTTCGCTGGGCTGCTGCTGGCGCAGATGGGCTTTCGTCCGCTGCTACTGGAGCGCGGCAAGGCAGTACGCGAACGCACCAAGGATACCTTTGGCCTGTGGAGGCAAGGCGTGCTGAACCCGGAATCCAACGTGCAATTCGGCGAGGGCGGCGCGGGGACTTTTTCCGACGGCAAACTGTACAGCCAAATTAAAGACCCGCGCTTTCTTTCCCGCAAAGTGCTGGAAGAATTCGTCAAGGCGGGCGCACCGGAAGAAATCTTGTACGTCAGCCATCCGCACATCGGCACGTTCCGGCTGGTCGGCATGGTGGAAAAAATGCGCGAAACCATCCAGTCGCTGGGCGGCGAGATCCGTTTCAATAGCCGCGTGGACGACATCGAGATTACCGACGGTGCCGTTAAAGCCGTCGTGCTGGCCAATGGCGAACGCATTGCCACGGATCATCTGGTGCTGGCGGTCGGCCACAGCGCGCGCGACACCTTCGAGATGCTTCATAAACGCGGCATCACCCTCGAAGCCAAGCCGTTCTCCATCGGCTTTCGCATCGAGCATCCGCAATCGCTGATAGACAGTGCCCGCTACGGCAAGAACGCGGGCAATACCTTATTGGGTGCTGCCGATTACAAACTGGTGTATCACGCCAGCAATGGCCGCTCGGTGTACAGCTTCTGCATGTGTCCGGGCGGCACGGTGGTCGCGGCGACTTCCGAGCCGGGTCGCGTGGTGACCAACGGCATGAGCCAGTATTCGCGCAACGAACGCAACGCAAACAGCGGCATCGTGGTGGGCATCACGCCGGAGGTGGATTACCCCGGCGATCCGCTGGCAGGTATCGCATTTCAGCGCCGCTGGGAGTCGCGCGCTTACGAATTGGGGGGTGCTAGCTATCAAGCCCCAGGGCAATTGGTCGGTGATTTTTTAGCAGGCCGACCTTCCAAAAAATTCGGCACGGTCATGCCCTCCTACACCCCAGGCGTACACCTCACCGATCTCGCCACCGCCCTGCCCGATTACGCGATTGCCGCGATCCGCGAGGCGCTCCCCGCTTTTTCCAAACAAATCAAAGGCTTCGATATGAATGATGCGGTGCTGACAGGCGTAGAAACGCGCACTTCATCGCCGCTACGCATCAAACGCAATGTCTGTGATTACCAAAGCATCAACACGCGCGGCTTGTATCCAACGGGCGAAGGCGCGGGCTACGCGGGCGGCATTTTGTCGGCGGCGGTAGACGGCATCGAAGTGGCCGAAGCGGTGGCCTTGAGTATGCTGCGTGAAAAAAATTAACGATCGGAGATAACATGCTTTTGATGATAGACAACTACGACTCCTTCACTTACAACCTAGTGCAGTATTTCGCCGAGCTGGGTGCGGAGGTGACAGTACATCGCAACGATGAGATTAGCATCGAGCAAATCGAAACGATGAACCCGCAGCATCTGGTGGTATCGCCCGGCCCCTGCACGCCGAACGAGGCGGGCATTTCAGTCGCGGCGATCCAGCATTTCGCCGGAAAGCTCCCCATCCTCGGCGTGTGTCTGGGGCACCAGAGCATCGGTCAGGCCTTCGGCGGGCACATCATCCACGCCAGAACGCTGATGCACGGCAAGACTTCACCCATCCATCACAACAACACCAGCGTATTCACCGGCCTGCCCAACCCGTTCACGGCGACGCGCTATCACTCGCTGGTCATCGAACGCGAGACCCTGCCGGATTGTCTGGAAATCACCGCCTGGACGGACGATGGCGAAATTATGGGCGTGCGCCACAAACAGCTTGCCGTGCATGGTGTGCAGTTCCATCCCGAATCCATCCTCACCGAATGTGGCCACGACCTGCTGAAAAACTTTCTGGAAGGAAAACCATGATGACCCCCCAACAAGCCCTCACTCGCCTGATCGAACAGCGCGAAATTTTTTACGACGAAATGCTGTCCTTGATGCGCCAGATCATGCGCGGCGAAGTCACCGCAGCCCAAATCGCAGGCATTCTGGTGGGCTTGCGCGTCAAGAAGGAAACCGTCGGCGAAATCTCCGCCGCCGCCTGCGTGATGCGCGAATTCGCCACCAAAGTCCCGGTAGCCCACCGCGAGCATCTGGTTGACACCTGCGGCACGGGTGGAGACGGTATCAGCACCTTTAACGTCTCCACCGCCAGCGCTTTTGTCGCCGCCGCTGCGGGCGCGCGCGTCGCCAAGCACGGTGGGCGTTCGGTCTCCAGCACTTGCGGCAGCGCGGACGTACTGGAAAAACTGGGTGTCAATCTCAACCTGACACCTGAGCAGGTCGCGCAGTGTGTGGACAGCATCGGCATCGGCTTCATGTTCGCGCCCAATTTTCATGGTGCGATGAAGTACGCAGCACCGGTGCGCCGCGAACTGGGCGTGCGCACAATGTTCAACGTGCTGGGACCGCTGACCAACCCGGCCGGTGCGGACAATCAGGTGCTGGGCGTATTCCATCCCGATCTAGTCGGCATCCTGGCGCGCGTGCTGCAACGCCTGGGCAGCCAACACGTCCTGGTGGTACACGGTGCCGACGGAATGGATGAAATATCAATAAATTCAGATACTTATATTGCAGAGCTCAAAGGCGGCGAAATCCGCGAATATACCGTCAGCCCTGAGCAATTCGGCATGAACCGCGCCTCCAACGACTTGTTAAAAGTAGCGAATGCCACCGAAGCCTGTGCCATGCTGCGCGGCGTACTCGACAACCACCCCGGTGCACCGCGCGACATCGTGCAGCTCAACGCCGGTGCGGCGATCTATGTGGCGGGCTTATGTGCCACGCTAGGCGATGGCATCGCCCGCGCCGGTGAAATCCTGGCCTGCGGCGAAGCAACCACGAAGCTCGAACAACTCATTGAATTTACTGGTAAATTTACGAATCATGCTTGAGACACCAGCTGCCGTGACAGCCATTACAGGTGTCCTCACTTGTTTGATACGTTCTACCATGCGGTTGCATTACACCCACCGGATGTCTTGCTGGTTACCTCCGACGTGCGCTATTACGACAAAGCCCCAATACCGGGCGCGTGATTTTGCTGGAGAATTTTTCGCTGGGCAGTCTTGAACCATGCTTAACGAAAATAGCCGTTGTCAGTTTCTGGCGCGTCCCGCATAATCCGCGCTGCCGTTTAGACCCGTGGGAGAGCGTGGTTTCAGACCACCGCCGAAGGCGTAACACCCGTAACCGCTCAGGCATCAAGAACCACTGGCACAGGCAAATCTGGAGAGCGCAGGCTAAACCTGCCACCGAAGGGGCACACAACGCAAGTTGCAATCTCTCAGGTATCGAGGACAGATGGGGCGCAGCGCGAATTCGTGCTGCGCCTTTTTTTATTTTTGGAAAGCGACCATGACGATTCTTAAACAAACCCCCCTGAATGCGGCGCACCGCGCGCTGGGCGCGAAAATGGTGGACTTTGGCGGCTGGGACATGCCAGTGAACTACGGTTCGCAAATAGATGAACACCACCAGGTACGCAACGATTGCGGCATGTTCGATGTCTCGCATATGCGCGTGGTGGATGTGAAAGGCGCAGGGGTTCGCGACTTCTTGCGCTACCTGCT
>PEUR01000119.1 GCA_002780675.1 Gallionellales bacterium CG03_land_8_20_14_0_80_55_15
ATCACGGGCGGACCGGGCGGCACTTCGACAATTTTGACTTTCGCGCCCCAGGGCTTGGCGATAGCCTGAATGGGTTCAAGCACCTGAGTTGCGATCTCATGACTGCTGCGACTGCGCTGATGCTTGTCGCGCAGATTCACTTGTAAATCGCCCTGTTCGGCACCTCGGCGCAAATAATACTGGCGCACCAGCCCGTTAAAATTGATCGGCGCTGCCGTTCCGGCATAAGCCTCGTAGTCGGTCACTTCCGGCACAGTTGCCAGATAACTGCCCAGGTCGTGCAGCACAGCGTTGGTCTGTTCCAGCGACGTGCCGCTCGGCATGTCCACCACCACCTGAAATTCCGACTTATTGTCGAAAGGCAACATCTTCAGAATCACCAGCTTGACCACACCCAAGCCGACCGCCAGCACCAGACCGGCGAGGATCACCAGCCACAATTTGCGGCGCGACGATTTGCCTTGCTCGCCGTTCAGAAACGGCGTGAGACGCTTGTGAAAGAAACGGCTCAACGCGGTATCGCTCTCATCTGTTGCCGTTTGATGCGACGCGCCGGAAAAACGCAGCACCAGCCAGGGCGTGATCACGAAAGCCACCGCCAGCGAAATCAGCATCCCCATGCTGGCATTGATCGGGATCGGGCTCATGTACGGCCCCATCAATCCGCTGACAAACGCCATCGGCAACAAAGCCGCAATCACCGTGAAGGTAGCCAGTATGGTCGGGCTGCCCACTTCGTCCACCGCCTCGGGAATAATTTCGGACAAAGACCGATGGGGAGCGAGCGCGCGATGGCGATGAATGTTCTCCACCACCACGATGGCATCGTCCACCAGTATGCCGATGGAAAATATCAGCGCAAACAGGGAAACGCGATTCAGCGTGAAACCCCACGCCCAGGAAGCAAACAGCGTTGCCGACAAGGTCAACATCACCGCGACACCCACCACCAGCGCCTCGCGTCTCCCCATCGCGATCCATACCAGCGCGACTACCGCCAACGTAGCAAAAAGCAATTTCTTGATAAGTTTCATAGCCTTATCGTTAGCCGTTTCGCCATAGTTGCGCGTAATACCAACCCGCACATCATCCGGTATCACGGATCCTTTGAGCTCCTCCACCCGCGCCAGCAGGTGATCGGCGATTTCCACCGCATTCGCCCCTGGCTTTTTGGTAATCGCTACCGTTACAGCGGTGAATTCACCCTGTGTCTCGATAGACTTATCCTGCGCCGCAGGTCCTGTGCCGAACCACACATAGCTGTCGGGTTGGTCTGCGCCATCCTGCACCTCGGCGATATCGCGCAGGAACACTGGCTTACCCTCGGAAATACCCACGACCAGCTGTTTCACCTCGTCGGCATTACTCAAAAAATTGCCGGTCTGCACCAGCAGGGTGCGATTGTCCTGCACCAGATTCCCGGCATTCCGGGCAACATTGGCGGTCTGCAAGGCGGCGCGCACATCCTGCATGGAAAGCTGGAAGGCATTGAGGCTTTCAGGATTGAGCAATACTTTCACCACGCGCTGCGTACCGCCGACCGTAGTCACTTCTCGCGTGCCGGGCACGCGCTTCAGCTCAGCCTCGATTGCATGTGCCACCTGGGTAAGTGCCATCCCGCCGCCGACGGCCTGCTCACGCCACAGCGTCAGCGCAACAACGGGTACATCATCTATGCCCTTCGCCTTGATAATAGGTTGCGCCACGCCCAGCGTCTGCGGCAACCAATCCGAATTGGAATGCACTACGTCATATAACTTAACCAGCGAGGCAACATGCTCCTCGCCTACCTTGAACTGTACCGTGATCACCGCCATCCCAGGCTGCGACACCGAATACACGTGATCCACGCCGGCGATTTGCGACAACACCTGCTCGGCAGGCGTCGCCACGATTTGCGCGACATCCCAGGCGGAGGCACCTGGATAGGCAATCAGCACGTTCGCCATGGTGACGTTAATCTGCGGCTCTTCCTCGCGCGGTGTCACCAACACCGCAAACAGCCCCAGCAACACGGCAACCAGTGCCAGCAGCGGGGTCATCTGCGAGTGAAGAAATAGCTTGGCGATACGTCCTGAAATTCCCATTGTTTCCTAATTCTGTTGAATAGGCGGTGGCTTTCTCGCCACCCGCCTGTTGCCCGCCTGTTAATAATTACTTCAGCTTGGTGATACCCAACGCATTCATGATGAACTTTTCATACATCGGCTCGGAAGAACCGCGTTTCATCTTGCGCATGAAATACTTCTCGAATCCCACCTTGGCCACATGCACCCACTTGCCGGACATGGCTTTGTTCAGATTACGCGGCGGAATTTGTGGCAGCGCCACGAAAGCCACACCGGTATCACCAAAGTCCGCCAGACATACTGTATTCCAGGTCGCATTGCTGGTTGGCGGATTGCCCCTCAACTCCGAGTGTATGTTATGCGCCGTCGCCGTGACCATGGATTCGATCATGTATCCCGTCTTGGGCGTACCCGTCGGCACAGGAGTCTTCTCTACTGGCGGAATTGCAATACACACGCCGACCGCATAGATGTTCTTGAAAGTCGGGTTACGCTGATGATCATCCACAATGATGAAGCCGCGCGGATTGGTCAGACCCTCAATGCCGAATACCGCATCCACGCCCCGGAAAGCAGGCAGCATCATGCTGTAAGTAAAGGGCAATTCATGCTTCATCTTTTCCTTGCCCATGTCATCGTATTCGGTGACAAACATCTTGCCCGCCTCGATCTTGTCCACCTTGGCGTTGCAAATCCATTTGATGTGCTTTTCCCGCATCGCCGATTCCAGCAAAGTCTTGGAATCGCCCACGCCGCCCAGACCCAGATGACCGATATAAGGCTCCGCAGTCACAAACGTCATCGGCACCTTGTCGCGAATTTTGCGGCGACGCAGATCGGTTTCAACGGTAAACGCATATTCATATGCAGGGCCAAAACAGGATGCGCCTTGCACCGCGCCGATCACCACCGGCCCCGGCTCACGGGTAAATTGCTCCCATTCGCCATGCGACTTCATCGCATGGTCAACGTGGCAGACCGAATGGGTATAGCCACCGTGCGGCCCCAGGCCTTCAATCTCGTCAAAAGCAAGTTTTGGACCGGTCGCAATAACCAGAAAATCATAGTCCACCCTGCTGCCATCATTCAGTTCGAGCTGGCTGTCAGCAGGATGCACACGCTTAACACCGGTAGAGATGAAGTTGATGCCCTTGCGTTCGAGATAAGGGCGCACGCCAAACTCGATGTCTTCACGATCACGCCATTTCACGCCCACCCAGGGGTTAGACGGCACAAAATGAAAATTCTCGCTGTCCGAGATCACGGTAACCTTGTCCGCCTTGCTAATTTTTTCCTGCATTTCATAGGCCATCGGCATCCCGCCTATGCCTGCACCCATGATGACGATATGTGCCATATTCTTACCCCCTGTAGTTTATAAGTGCTACCCCTGTTTTACTGCTTTTGCTTCTTTGGCAACATCCCAGCCTTAACCGGATCTACCGCCACCTTTTCACCCACTTTGAGTCCCGATAAAACCTCGATCACCCCTTCTGCAACCAGGCCACCCACGCGAATCTGGCGCAGTTTCACCACGCCTTTTTCATCCACCACATACACCGCAACGACTTCGCTGCGGTGTAACACGGCACTGGCTGGCACGACCAGCTTGCTGGCCTTGCCGACCACAAAATGTACCCGCACGAACATGCCAGGATAAACGCCCGCCTCGTTGGCAGGCAGATAAACACGAATTTGCGTGCTGTGGGTACGGGCATCCGCGATGGGTTGCACCGTGCTGTAAGCCGCCTTGATCCAGCGATTCAGCGAAGACACTTCCACCTTCGCTTCAGGCTTTGCACCGATTTCCGCCAACTTGTATTGCGGCACACTGACCACGACGCGCATCTCTGAAGGATCAAAGCCGGTCATCAAAGGCTTGCCCGGCATAACCATTTCGCCCAACTCGACCATGCGCGCCGCCACCACCCCAGCGTAAGGTGCAATCACCGCCGTATAGCCACGCGCTAAACTGGCTTGCCCGACACCTGCCGCACTCGCGGCAGCTTGCGCCATAGCCACCTTATAATCGGCCTGCGCCTTATCCAAGGCAGCCTGACTGATGAATTTCTGCGCAAATAATTGTTTGGAGCGCTCATAGCCAGCCTTGGCATTCTGCGCATTAGCCTGTGCCTGCATGACCTGCGCCTGACTGCCCGCCAAGGCTTGCTCGGCTTCACGCTCATCTATACGCAAAATCACCTGCCCCTTGTTGACGCGATCACCCACATCAAAGTTAATTTCTTTGACGCGCCCACCGATTTGCGCAGACACGGTTGACTGCCGCGTCGCCTCAACCAAGCCTTCGCCCGTGTAAGTCTGCGCCATCTCCCGATATTCGACCGGTGCGACCACCAACGGCTCGGCAGCTTGAACACTCCACGCCATCATCAACAAACTTACCAGGCACATTTTTTTCACGGTCATCCTCCCCTTTATACCTTGGCGAGCGCCGTCGCCACCCTGGCATCAGCCGCCTCTGCCAGCCCAGCCAGTCTGGCATCCCCCAGCATTTTCATCATGCCGCTAGGTTTGGCGAATTCGACTGACAGCCGCCCCGGGGAAATTTCGCGTATCACCGCGTTACAAGGCAGCAGACTGGCCACATCGCTATTCGCCGTATAAGCCTCATAAGCCAGATGGGGATTGCACGCACCGAGGATGATGGTAGGAATGATGTCCTTAGCGGTTTTCTCCTTGATTTTGCTGTGCATATCAATGCGGGTGAGGATGCCAAAACCTTCACCAGAGAGCGCCCTGGTTACACGCTCAATGGCATTTTCCAGGGTGTCCGATATTTCGCGTTTAATGTTAATGCTGTTCATGTTGCCTCCCGTATTTGCTGATAGACTAGCATTCCATCCTTTAATAATATTAGAATATACTAATATTTAAGATAAAAAACAACCCTCACGAAGAACAGAACACTTCGCGCATCATGCTTACCAGCTTGAGCGTACGCGAATCCCCTATCCGATAAAACACGCGATTGGCATCCTTGCGTGTGGCTAATACGCCCTTGTCGCGCAAAATCGCCAGATGCTGAGAAATATTACTTTGCGAAGTGCCGACTTGCTCAACGATGTCCTGCACACTGATTTCCTGTTCGCCCAGCACGCATAAAATCTTCAAACGCAACGGATGAGCAATTGCCTTGATCGCTTGCGATGCCTGTCGAATATCTTCTTCTTTATCTATCAACTTGCCCGCCATACATCCTCCTCACAACTCTCCTGCCACGCAGGACTAATTCGGTTAAAATGCAACCATCTATATTATTAAAACGCTATATATTACCCCAATGAACGTTACTCCTGTCTTGCTGCTTATCCTGGATGGCTTCGGCTACCGCGAAGAAACCGACTCCAACGCCATTTTAGCGGCTCACAAACCCAATTGGGACGCATTCTGGCGCGATTACCCACACACGCTCATCAACGCTTCAGAAAAATATGTCGGCCTGCCAACAGGACAGATGGGCAACTCCGAAGTCGGTCATCTCAACATTGGCGCAGGACGCGTAATTTACCAGGACCTGAGCCGTGTAGATGTCGCCATCGAGGATGGCAGCTTCTTTACCAATCCCGCTTTGTGCGAGGCAATTGCCATAACCAAAAAAAATGACAGCGCCTTGCACATCATGGGTCTGCTCTCTGCGGGTGGCGTACACAGCCACGAAAACCATATCCACGCGCTGCTGGAAATGGCGGCGCGCGCAGATCTCAAAAAAGTTTATCTGCACGCTTTCCTCGATGGTCGCGACACGCCTCCCAAAAGCGCAGCACAATCACTACGCGCATTGCAGGACAAATGCGACGCGCTGGGAACAGGGAAAATTGCCAGCCTGATCGGGCGTTTTTATGTCATGGACAGAGACAATCGCTGGGAACGGGTACAACCCGCCTATGAATTGCTGACTGAAGGCAAAGCTGAATTTTTCGCTGGAGATGCCCTGTCCGCACTGGAGGCCGCCTATGCGCGCGGCGAATCAGACGAATTTGTTAAACCCACCCGTATTCAAGCCGCCGATGAATCGGCGGTTGCCATGCAGGAGGGTGACGTGGCTGTGTTCATGAATTTCCGTGCCGATCGTGCCCGCGAAATCACCCACGCCTTGACTGACACATCATTCAACGGATTTCAGCGTACGCATACACCCAAGTTCGCCCGCTTTGTGACACTGAGCAGCTATGGCGCTGATTTTGACTTGCCCTGCGCCTATTACGCGGAAAGCATCAACAATGACTTCGGTGAGTACATTGCCAACCTGGGCTTGAAACAACTGCGCATCGCGGAAACAGAAAAGTATGCGCATGTTACTTACTTCTTCAGCGGCGGCAAGGAACAACCTTATCCCGGCGAAGACCGCATTTTAGTACCTTCGCCCAAAGTCGCCACTTATGACTTGCAACCGGAAATGAGCGCTTACACGGTTACCGAGAAGCTCGAAGCCGCTATTGCCAGCCGCAAATATCAAGCCATTGTCTGCAATTATGCCAACGGCGATATGGTTGGTCATAGCGGCGACATGGGAGCCGCGATCAAGGCAATTGAAACGCTGGATGTATGCATCGGTCGCGTAGTGAAGGCGATGCAAGCCATCGGCGGTGAAGTCATCATTACCGCCGACCACGGCAATGCCGAGCAGATGAAAGATAATGCCACGCATCAGGCACACACCGCACACACGCTAAATCCAGTACCCGTAATTTATATTGGACGCAAAGCGCATCTAGCCGACACTGGCGCGCTACGCGACCTCGCCCCTAGTCTGCTGCATATGATGGGTTTGCCACAACCCGCAGAAATGACGGGACACAGCCTGATTAACCTGACGTGAATTTACTGGCACGTTTTCTGCTGCTGATTTGGGGTTGCCTGTTCCTGGCTGGTACGGCTTATGCCACCCAGCAGGAAGAACTGGAAAATCTGCGTAAGCGTATCGCAGAAATGCAAACTGAAATTGCCAAAACGAGCGAGTTCAAATCGGAGGCTGCCGACGCGCTACGCGCATCAGAACAAGCAATCAGCACCAGCAATCGCAAACTGTCCCTGCTTGCAGCTCAGCAAAAGGAAGCTGATGACAAGCTGAAAATACTACATATCCAGCGCCAACAATTGGATGTAGATTTGTCCAGACAGCAGGCATTGCTCAGCAAGCTGCTGTACCAACAATATCTGGGCGGCAAGCATGAGTATCTGAAGCTCATGCTGGACAATCAAGATCCCAATCAGATTGCCCGCGATTTACAGTATTACCAATATATCGCCCGCAACCGCACAAACTGGCTAAAAAATTTACGCGTTCAACTCGCCACACTTAATAACGTGCGTCAGGAAATTCAAGCGCGAAGCGGCACCTTGGAAAGTTTACTTACTGAGCAGACTGCACAACGAAAAATACTACAACAGGATCAACTCGAACATAAACAGGTACTTAGCCAAGTCTCCAAAGAATTGCTTCAGCAGCGGCGCGAAGTCACCCGCTTGCAGCGCAACGAAAACAGACTTGCCAACCTGGTCACCAAAATTGCCAAGATACTTGCCCAACCGAAAAGCAGCACCTTGTTTCGCAATGACAATCTGCCAGACACACGCTTTGACGGACAATCGTTTGCGCAGCTCAAAGGAAAACTCACCCTACCCGTCAGGGGCGAAATCACTAACCAGTTCGGCACTAATCGTCCTGATAGCACGATCGTCTGGAAGGGCTTGTTCGTAAAATCCTCTATCGGTCAGAATGTCAAAGTCATTGCTGCAGGAAGAGTGGTGTTTGCGGATTGGCTGCGCGGCTTTGGCAACTTACTCATTGTGGATCATGGCAATGCCTATATGAGTTTATACGGCAACAATGAAACACTGTATAAACAAGTTGGCGATGAACTTCGCGGCGGAGATACGGTCGCAGCAGTGGGCAACAGCGGCGGCAATGCTGAATCCGGTTTATACTTTGAACTGCGCCATGAAAGTAAACCGCTCGATCCAATGAAGTGGCTGGCAAAAAAATAACTTGAGGTAACTATGCATCTTCTGAAAAAAGTGGGTTTGGTAGGTTTGGGTTTAGTGGCTGGTGTGTCTATCAGCCTGCATTTTGCTGCAATAGCTGACAAAGAAACACTGGCCACTCCTTTGCCAGTCGAGGAATTACGGGCTTTCACCGAAGTGTTCGGCCACATCAAGAGCAATTATGTAGAACCCGTCACCGACAAAAAACTTTTCGTAGGCGCTATCAACGGAATGTTAAATGGCCTGGATCCTCACTCTGCCTACCTGGATGAAGATGCCTTCAAAGATCTGAAGGTTGGCACCCAGGGAGAATTTGGTGGTTTAGGCATAGAAGTCGGCATGGAGGATGGACTGGTTAAAGTTATCTCGCCGATTGAAGATACCCCTGCCTATCAGGCTGGCGTTAAAAGCGGCGACATTATCATCAAACTAGATGACTCGCTGGTAAAGGGCATGAGCTTGAACGATGCAGTCAAGCATATGCGCGGCAAGCCTGGGAGCAAAATCATCCTGACCATCCTCCGCAAGAACGAATCCAAGCCACTCTCTATAACGGTAGTGCGTGCGGTTATCAAAGTTAAAAGCGTGAAACCTAAACTGCTTGAAGCGGGCTACGGCTTTGTGCGCATCACGCAATTTCAGGAACACACTGGCGAAAATCTGGCAAGTGCGCTGAATAATCTGGTAAAAGAAAACAAAGACGAACTTAAAGGTTTGGTTCTTGACTTGCGCAATAATCCTGGTGGCTTACTCGATGGCGCGGTCGCTGTTTCAGCAGCCTTCCTAGCCAAAGATGCGCTCGTTGTTTATACCGATGGGCGAACCGAAGACGCGAAAATGCACCTCACAGCCAGCCCCGAACATTACCTGCGCGGCAGTAATGGCAATGACTATATCAAGAATATTCCAGCCTCTATCAAGAACGTTCCGCTGGTCGTACTGGTAAATGGCGGTTCGGCTTCGGCATCTGAAATCGTTGCGGGCGCGCTTCAGGACCATAAACGAGCAGTTCTC
Organism: Gallionellales bacterium CG03_land_8_20_14_0_80_55_15; assembly: GCA_002780675.1. Lineage (GTDB taxonomy): Bacteria > Pseudomonadota > Gammaproteobacteria > Burkholderiales > Gallionellaceae > Gallionella. Next base: position 9,090 of record PEUR01000119.1, read on the forward strand.
ATGGGTACGCAAACATTTGGCAAGGGATCGGTGCAAACAGTTTTGCCACTCGGCAACAATACCGCTATCAAACTGACGACAGCTCGATATTACACACCCAATGGCCGATCCATTCAGGCTAAGGGCATCGTGCCGGACATTCTGGTAGAAGACCCATCAACTGCGGGTATGGATAGCATATTTAATTTGCGCGAGGCTGATCTGGATAAACACCTAATCAATGACAAGCAACCAGAAGATTCTGCAAACAAGTTGAACAAAACAGAAGCACTGCCTGCCACCAAAACCGATTCGGCCAAAACACCTCCCGTCGAGTTTGGCACCAGGAACGACTATCAACTCAATCAGGCAATCAACCTGCTCAAAGGTATGCAGATATTACATGGCAACAAGCAAGCTCTAGCACAATAGGAGAATGGCATGATCAATCCCTTCGATTTGGATAAACACCGTGAACTCTTGTTCACCCCTGAACCCGCAGACCAAGTTGAACGTGCACTGATGTTACTAAGCGGTCTACCAAAATTGACCGTGGCTGTTTCCCACAAGGCACATGCACTGGATATTCGCTATAACCTCTTGGACTACACACTTGCTGGACTGGAACACGCGCTTACAGCCGATGGTTTTCTGTTAGACCGCAGTTTGTTGCATAACGTAGGTCGCAATATCATTTATTACTGCGAGGATACAACGCTGCATAACATGGAGACTCCCAGCCATGTAACCAAGAAAAACGAGAAAGATCTTTTTGTTGAAGTGCATGATCAGCATACGCATGACGACCATGCCGTCATACCACCCAAATTACGCCGCTACGAATAGAACGATGCGCAAGGACAACGCTACGCTATGCCACAACTGGGATATTCGCGCCTTTAACAGGAATCATCGGCCCGATACAAACGACTGAAACGCTTAAACGACTCTTTGATATTCAAGGCGGATTAAGTGGAAAGAAGCTGACCGTCAATGCGATTGACATGTCCATCAAACCAAAGCACCTTGCAAAGAGATCATTGCTGCACAGTCTGTGCAGGCAAGCAACTTGAGAAAATAAGCTATATACGCTGAAAATTCACAAAAAAAAAACACCTAGCCAATGGCTAAGTGCTTTTTAATTGGTGGGTCGTGCGAGGATCGAACTTGCGACAAACGGATTAAGAGTCCGCTGCTCTACCAGCTGAGCTAACGACCCGACTTCGAGCAAAAACCCCCACCGTTGCGGGAGGGGGTTATGCATATAAGGAGTCTGACGATGACCTACTTTCACATGGGTAATCCACACTATCATTGGCGCTAAGTCGTTTCACGGTCCTGTTCGGGATGGGAAGGGGTGGGACCAACTCGCTATGGTCGTCAGACAAACTGTTCGGCTTACAGCGTTGAATTGCTGTTTGCCCTGTTTGTGGTTCGCTGGCTGGGTTTTTATGCCTCGTCAACGAACGTTATTTTTGGAAGAAGTAAAAGGGTGTTGATTGTACTGCGTCACATCTCAGGGCGTATGCGCTACGCCCCTACTTAATGTTATAGGATCAAGCCTCACGGGCAATTAGTACTGGTTAGCTTAACGCGTTGCCGCGCTTCCACACCCAGCCTATCAACGTCCTGGTCTCGAACGACCCTTTAGAAGGCTTAAAGCCTGGGGAAATCTTATCTCAAGGCGAGTTTCCCGCTTAGATGCTTTCAGCGGTTATCTCTTCCGAATTTAGCTACCCGGCAATACCACTGGCGTGATAACCGGTACACCAGAGATTCGTCCACTCCGGTCCTCTCGTACTAGGAGCAGGTCCCTTCAAATTTCCAACGCCCACGGCAGATAGGGACCAAACTGTCTCACGACGTTTTAAACCCAGCTCACGTACCACTTTAAATGGCGAACAGCCATACCCTTGGGACCGGCTAC
>PEUR01000104.1 GCA_002780675.1 Gallionellales bacterium CG03_land_8_20_14_0_80_55_15
GCACGCGCTTCAGCCAAATCGCCGCCGTCTCGGTGCTGGGCGGCATCGGCTTCACCATGTCCATCTTCATCGCCGAACTGGGTTTTGCCGACCAGCCGGAATATCTGCTGATGGCAAAAACCGGCGTGCTGGCAGCCTCCTTGTTGGCGGGGCTATTGGGCTACGCCTGGCTGTGGTGGTTGGGCAACACAGCCGCTCACAAAACGCCAGCACGATAGCGTGGCTGGTGCATAAGCTGAGCTACACCACCAGCCGCCCCACCAGTTCTGACATTTTCGAGTAAGTGATGAATGCTTCGTGCGTGGCGCGCCGTACGGTGTCCGAAATTTTGCACGGATGCCGCCCGGTTACGCCAGACATGGCGATCCGCTTGGGCAAACTACTGGGCAATGGCGCAGAGCTGTGGTTGCGTATGCAACAAGCCCACCCGTCCCGCCAGCAACTGGCTGATGTTCGACATCAAACCAAACTGCTGCGACCCCGTGAGGATGAACTCGCCCATCCGCCGGCGTATATCCACCACACCTTGCAGATAAGAAAACAAATCCGGGCAACGCTGCACCTCATCCAGAATCGCCCCCTGCGGAAACCGCGCCAAAAAACCGCGCGGATCGGAATCGGCAAACGAACGCTCCTCTGGGTCTTCCAGTGAAACGTAAGGCTTATCAGCAAACAGCGTGCGCGCCAACGTCGTCTTGCCAGACTGGCGCGACCACTTCCATCCCGTTTCATCAACATAATCATCGCGCGATCTTAATAATTACGTCAGCAGGGTGCCGTGAATCTGGTGCGGTAACTCCAGGTAGTGGCGGGTCTGCATCTCGGCTAACCGGCTGGCGGTGCGCCGGAATTCGCTGTCATCCGTTTCGGTCCCGTACAAGTCATCCGGCGCGACATCAAAGTTTGCCACCAGCTTGACGTGATTGTCATAAAGCACGTCTATCAGCCAGGTAAATCGTTTGGCTTCATCGGCATTGTCACGGGTCATTTTCGGGATGTCCGACAAAAATACTGTGTGGTAATGGCGGGCGATGTGCAAATAATCCGCATGGTCGTGGTTGCCGCCGCACAATTCCTTGAACTCGAACCAGACGACTTCACGCCCCAACCGTCTCACTGAAATATGGCCATGTCCTACCTCGACGCGATCAGCAGGGTCAGTCTGCCCTTCGGTGAGCCGCTGGAATAAAGCCGCCATGTGCTGCGCCGCGTCGTCGCCCGACATGAACAGCGCATCGCGCCCCTTCTGCATCATGCGGTAATCTTGTTCACCGTCACAACTCAACACCTTTAATTGCCGCTTCAACAGCTCGATGGCGGGCAGGAAATTTTGCCGCTGCAAGCCGTGCGGATACAGGTTGTCCGGTGCATAGTTGGAGGTGGTCAGCAGCACCACGCCCCGGGCAAGCAGGACATCCAGCAGACGCACCAGAATCATGGCATCGGCAATGTCTTCCACATGAAACTCGTCCAGACACAGCACGCGGGTGGCGTGGGCGATGTGTTCGGCCAGTGCCATCAAGGGATCGGACTGGTCGGCGAGCTTTTTCATCTCATGGTGAACTTCGGCGATAAAGCTATGGAAATGGATGCGGCGTTTGCGGCGATAAGGCAGGCAATGATAAAAACCATCCATCAAAAACGTCTTGCCGCGCCCCACCCCACCCCAGATATAAAGGCCGTTCGGCACATTGGGACTGAGCAGACTGTGCCCCAGAAACTGATTACGCTTATGCTTGAATTCGACCAATTGCTGCCAAAGAACTTCCAGTTCCTCAATCGCGGCAGCCTGCGCGGGATCGCAGACAAAACCGCCTAGCAAACACGCTTCTCGATACCATTGCTTGGGGCTTATTACGCTATCCTCTTGAATTTCAAGCATTTTTTAATTCTATAAATTCTAGGGCATTCTGGTCTGGGTCGCGGCAGAACAAGGCGCGTCGTCCCGACTGGCTGAGGGTATAGGCGACACCGGCGCGTTCCAGCCGTTCCAGCAGCGGCTGCAAATCTGACACGGTCAACGCGATATGCCGGTCGCGCCCGCCATGCGCGGGACGCTGTAGCTCGGCTTCAGGGTCAGGTAAGGCCATCAGGTGAATCTGCTGGCCTGAAGATTTTTCAGGCACCAAGTCATACCAGATACCGTCAAAACTCATCTTGGGACGTTTCGGATCAGCCCGCAAACCCAGCAAACCCTCATAAAATCCGCTCGATCGTGACAAATCCGCGCTCAAAAAAGTAACGTGATGAATCCCCAAAATCATATCTACCTCAAATCGTAGGGCGGAAGCTCCCTTGGGGGCGTTCCGCCAATGTTCTGCTTAAAATTAACGGAACGCACCTATGTGCCACCCATTCGGCGGAACCGCGTTGCGTTACCATTCTACGAATCATTTTACCTTGGGTAGGTCGGCAGCCCCCTTGTGGGGCGTTCCGACATGCTACGGTTTGACAGGTTTGACTTTGCTGGCCGCCAGTTTGGCGCGGGTTCTGGCTTCATCGGTGTCCACACCGGTGGCCAAAGCCACACCCATGCGGCGGCGGGTGAAAGATTCCGGCTTGCCGAACAAACGAATGTCGGTGTTGGGGACGCGCAAGGCATCGGCCACTCCCTCGAAGGCGATCCCTTTTTCCTGTAACTGCCCGTAAATCACCGCCGAGGCGCCCACTTCGCGGCGCGTGACATTCACCGGCAAACCGAGGATGGCACGGGCGTGCAGCTCGAATTCGCTCTGCACCTGAGTACACATCGTCACCATGCCGGTGTCGTGAGGACGTGGGCTGACTTCGCTGAACCAGACATCATCGCCCTTGACGAACAGTTCCACGCCGAATAGCCCCAGCCCGCCCAGATCACCCGTGACTTTCCCTGCAATCTCGCGCGCACGTTGCAGCGCCAGCGCCGTCATGCGTTGTGGTTGCCAGCTTTCCACATAGTCGCCGTGTACCTGAACATGCCCCACCGGGTCGCAGTAATGCGTTTCGGTATTGCCGTTAGCATCCAGCGCGCGCACGGTGAGCAGCGTGATTTCGTAGTCAAAATGAATCACCCCTTCGACGATTACCCGCCCCTGATTGACGCGGCTGCCGCTGGCGGCATAGTCCCACGCGGCTTCCACTTCGGCGGGCGCATCTACTTTGGATTGCCCCTTGCCGGACGACGACATGACAGGCTTGATGATGCAGGGATAACCGATGATGTCAATCGCGGCGCGCATTTCCTCCAGACTGTCAGCGAAGCGGTAAGGCGAGGTCGGCAAGCCCAGCGTTTCTGCGGCCAGACGGCGGATGCCTTCACGGTTCATGGTCAAACGCGTGGCGCGCGCGGTGGGGATGACCCGTGCGAGCCCTTCGCGTTCGATCTGTTCCAGCATGTCGGTGGCGATGGCCTCGATTTCCGGCACGATCAAATCAGGTTTTTCCAGCTCGACCAGGGCGCGCAAGGCGACCCCATCCGCCATATTGATGACGTGGGCGCGATGCGCGACCTGATGCCCCGGCGCATCGGCGTAGCGATCCACGGCGATGGTTTCCACGCCCAGCCGTTGCAAGGCGATAAGGACTTCCTTGCCCAGTTCGCCGCTGCCCAGCAGCATGACTTTAGTGGCGGAGGGACTGAGTGGGGTACCGAGGGTGCGCATAGTGAATAAACTCCTGAGGGGTGGAAAATAGGCGAAATTATACACAGCTTATTCCTTGTACAAGCGCCCCGACAGCAGGCTGGCGGAAACGATCAGCACCGCTCCCAGCCAGTCGCGCCACCCCATCGCTTCGCTTGCAAAAAAATAAGATGCCAGTGCCGCAATGACTAATTCAAATAAAAACAACAACATGGCGCGATTGGCGGGCATATGGGTGACACCATATTGCACGGCGAAACTGCATGAACACAGCGTGATGCCTAATAATCCGAGTATCAGCCAGGCTTGCGCGTCTATCGCTTGCCATGAAATCCCGCCCTGCCAGCACAGCAGCGGTGCGGTCAGCATCGCCGTACCCAACCAGATGCTGAAGGCTTTGCTTTCCACGCTTAAATGCGCGGCGCGCCGTGACACGACATTGGACAGGGCAAAGCCCATGCCCGCCGACAGCCCCAGCCATTCGGAGCTATTTTGCGGATAAGGCATTCCGAGTCGCGGCTCCCACAACATGATGAATGCGCCACCCAGCGATAAGGCAATGATCAAGTAGCCGTAGCGATTGAGGCGTTCGCCCAGCAGCCCATTAGAAAACAAAATCGTCCACACCGGGGCAAGGTAGAACAGCAGCAGCACGCGCATTACCTCGCCCTGCAACATCGCCAGCACATAGCCGAAATTCGCCCAGCCAGCGGAAAACACCAGCAATGCCGCCCACCATCCAGCCCCATTTTTATTCCGGGCGCGGAGTTCGCGCCACACGCGCGGCAGCATAAAGCCACCTGTCAGCATCGCCAGCAGGTAGGTGATGAATGTCGCCAACGGCCCTGAAATTCCCGCGTCCTGCAATACGCGGTAGGGATACCAGATCAGCCCCCAGACCAGCGCGCCGGAAAGTATTCCGGCGATTGGCATGACATTTTGTTTTGATGACACGGATCAGACCCTTATAATGCGCACCACTTTTGATGCCGCTCAAACCGTAATGAATCCAGACCTTTATCGCCTGCAACCCTACCCTTTTCAAAAACTCGCCGCCTTGTTTAGCGCGGTCACGCCCAACCCGGACTATCGCGCCATCAGCCTGTCCATCGGCGAACCCAGGCATGCCACGCCGCAATTTATCAAGGATGCGTTGATAAACAACCTCGGCGGATTGGCGAATTATCCCACAACCGCAGGCAGCGCCGAGCTGCGCGGCGCGATTGCCGACTGGCTGGCGCGCCGCTACGGTATTCCGACACCTGATTTCAAGACGCAAGTCTTGCCGGTGAACGGCAGCCGCGAGGCGCTGTTCGCCTTTGCGCAAACGGTGATTGATCGCACCCAACCTAATCCGGCGGTCATTTGCCCCAATCCGTTCTACCAGATTTACGAAGGTGCGGCTTTATTGGGCGGGGCAACGCCTTATTTTCTGAACAACTTGCCGGAAGAGGATTTTGCGCTGAATTTCGCACAGTTGCCCGAAGCCGTCTGGCAGCGCACCCAGTTGATTTATGTCTGCTCGCCGGGTAATCCGACGGGGCGCGTGATGCCCTTGAGCGAATGGAAAACGCTGTTCGAGATGTCCGACCGCTACGGTTTTGTCATCGCCTCGGACGAATGTTATTCGGAAATCTATTTCGACGAAGCGCCGCTGGGTGTCCTACAAGCCGCACAAAGGTTGGGACGCAGCGATTACAGGAATCTGGTGGTGTTCTCCAGCCTGTCGAAACGCTCCAATGTGCCGGGCATGCGCTCCGGCTTTGTCGCGGGCGATGCGAAGCTCATCGAAAAATTCACGCTCTACCGCACTTACCACGGCTCGGCGATGAATCCAGCGATCCAGGCCGCCAGCACCGCCGCGTGGAACGACGAGGCGCATGTCGCGGAAAACCGCCGCCTGTATGCCGAAAAATTCGCCCGCGTCACCGCGATTCTCAAAGACGTGCTGCCCGTCACCCTGCCCGATGCCGCCTTTTACCTGTGGATACGCACGCCGATTGCCGACACGGCTTTCGCGCTGACCCTGTATCGTGATTATAATGTGACCGTTTTGCCGGGCAGCTATCTGGCGAGAAGCAGCCAGGGGCTCAATCCGGGAGAAAATTTTGTACGGCTGGCATTGGTCGCCAGCATTGAAGAAACCACTGAAGCTGCACAACGCATCGCCAAATTTATGAGTAAATTGTAGGTCGGGCGGGTGTCCGACGATAGGTTTCCCAGTTTCACCTGACATGTCGGGCGCAGCCCGACTTACTTACCGCTTACCACTTACGACTTAAAGGAAACTACATGCACCCATTACAAGCCATCATCGAAGCCGCTTTTGAACGTCGCGCCGACATCACGCCACGCAGTGCGGATTCACAACTCAAGGAAGCGGTTGATGCCGTCATCAACCAGTTGGATCAGGGCAAGTTGCGCGTAGCCGAAAAAATTGACGGCGAATGGGTCACGCATCAATGGCTGAAAAAGGCGGTGTTGCTGTCATTCCGTCTGGAAGATAACTTCTTCATCAAGGGCGGTTTCACCAACTATTACGACAAAGTGCCTTCCAAATTCGCCGACTACAACAGCCGCGATTTCCGTGAAGGCGGCTTCCGCGTGGTGCCGCCCGCCGCTGCGCGCCGTGGCGCTTATATCGCTAAAAATGTCGTACTCATGCCGTCTTACGTCAACATCGGCGCATTCGTGGATGAAGGCACGATGGTGGATACCTGGGCGACCGTCGGTTCCTGTGCGCAGATCGGCAAAAACGTACACCTCTCCGGCGGCGTGGGTATCGGCGGGGTGCTCGAACCGGTGCAGGCCAACCCGACCATCATCGGCGACAACTGCTTTATCGGCGCGCGTTCTGAAATCGTCGAAGGCGTGATTCTGGAAGACAACGTGGTCATCTCGATGGGCGTGTTCATCGGCCAAAGCACCAGGATTTACGACCGCGAAACCGGCACGGTGACTTACGGTCGCGTCCCCGCAGGCTCCGTCGTCGTTAGCGGCAGCCTGCCCTCCAAAGACGGCAGCTATAGTCTGTACTGCGCAGTAATCGTCAAAAAAGTGGATGCCAAAACGCTGTCCAAGGTCGGCATCAACGAATTGCTTAGAGGCATTTAATTTACTGCATCCTACCGAGGAGTTTCCCCATGCTCGTCACACCATTATTGAAATTGGCGGCAGACAGACAAGCCTCTGACCTGTTCTTCACGGTAGGCGCACCTGTCAATATCAAAATTGATGGCATCACCCTTCCGGTCAATTCACAAAACATGGACCGGGAGCTGGTTAAAAGAATTGCATATGAAGTGATGACCTCAAGGCAAATCGTTGATTTTGAAGCCAATATGGAGATGAACTTCTCCTATCGTGTGGAGGGATTGGGCAACTATCGAGTCAACATCTTTCGTCAACGCGGGGATATTGCCATCGTGATACGTTATATCAAAGGCAAGATCAACAATATGAATGAGTTGCATCTGCCCGATGTACTCAAGTCGTTGATTATGGAAAAGCGTGGGCTGGTTCTGGTGGTGGGCGCGACGGGTTCGGGGAAATCCACCACGTTGGCTTCCATGATTGAACACCGTAGCCACACCCAGTCCGGTCACATTCTGACGATTGAAGATCCCGTCGAATATCTGTTCAGCCACGACAAATCCCTCGTGAATCAGCGTGAAATTGGCACGGACACCCTGTCTTACGAAAATGCCCTGTCTTGTGGAATGCGCGAAGCGCCGGATGTATTGATGATAGGTGAAGTGCGGGATCGCGACACGCTGAAACACGCCCTGATTTTTGCTCAGACAGGCCATTTGTGTCTGACCACGCTGCATGCCAATAACAGTTATCACGCCCTGAATCGTATCGTGAATTTTTTTCCCTACGACTCGCGCCAAAGTGTTTTGTCAGACCTTGCCATGTGCTTGCGCGCAGTCATTTCACAACGTCTGGTGCGCACCACAGATGGCAAACAAGTACCGGCTGTGGAAATCCTGTTGAACACGACTTTAATCGCCGACTTGATTAAAAACGATGAAATTGAAAAAATCCGCGAAGCGATAGACAAAAGCGTCTCTGCCGGTTCGCAGACTTTTGAACATGCTCTTTACCGACTGTTTAAGTCTGGAAAAATAACCAAGGAAGAAGCCATGCTTAACGCTGACTCGGCAAGCAATCTATCTGCCCTGATTGATTTTTCGGAACACACCAACACCCTCCCTGTGCCGGAATTTTCGTTCCGCGCAGATGAGGCAAAACCGCCGTCCTCAAAGTCGGATTTCAGTGGCATCAAACTTGATCTGGACGTGTCCAAATAGCGATGACAAATATGAGCAAGTCTGTCATCGCTATTTCCCTCCCCCCAACCCCCTCCCGCGAGCGTGAGGGGGAGCAAACGTATCGCTGCGCGAACCTTATGATCCTGAAGTTGTATGGCATCCCCAATTGCAACACGGTCAAAAAAGCGCGCGACTGGTTATCGCAGCATGATATTGCCGTCGAATTTCATAATTTCAAAAAACAGGGACTGGATGCTGTGACCGCACAAAACTGGCTGGGTCAGCGCGCCTGGAGCGAGCTGATCAACCGCAAAGGAATGACTTGGCGCGGTCTTTCTGATGAACAAAAACAACAAGTTAAAGACAACTCCTCGGCATTGACTTTAATGTTGGAAAAAAACAGTGTAATCAAACGCCCCTTGCTAGAGCAGGACGGAAAATTGCTTTCTGTCGGCTTTGACGCAAACCGGTATGCAGACCTTTTCAAACCAGCAGATTAAACCCATTATGACTGACACTCTTGCTCTCGCCCGCGCGCTGATCGCACGCCGCTCACTCACCCCAGATGATGCGGGTTGCCAGGAAATCCTCATCGAACGGCTGGAAAGAATCGGCTTCATCGTCGAGCGGATGCGCTTCGGCAATGTGGATAATTTCTGGGCTAAGCGCGGCATAGACAGCCCCGTGGTGGTATTTGCCGGCCATACCGATGTCGTGCCGACGGGTCCCGCCGAATCGTGGTTCAGCCCACCCTTCGAGCCGACCCTCCGCGATGACATGCTGTTTGGTCGAGGGGCGGCGGACATGAAGACCTCGCTGGCGGCCTTTGTCACCGCCATCGAGGCGTTTGTCGAAGCGCATCCCACACATAAAGGATCAATCGCCCTGCTGATTACCTCCGACGAGGAAGGTGTCGCAGTAGATGGCACGGTGCGCGTGGTCGAAGCCTTGCAAGCGCGCGGCGAAAAGCTGGACTACTGCATCGTGGGCGAGCCGACTTCCAATAAGCTGGTCGGCGACATGATTAAAAACGGGCGGCGCGGCTCGCTCAATGGCACCTTGATTGTTAAGGGGATTCAAGGCCATATCGCTTACCCGCACCTGCTGAAGAACCCTATTCATAGCGCAGCCCCTGCGATTGCGGAATTGGCCGCCACCACCTGGGATGAGGGTAACAAGTATTTCCCGCCGACATCCTGGCAAATTTCCAACATCAACGGCGGCACGGGTGCGACCAATGTCGTGCCTGGCACGGTGGACATTCTCTTCAACTTCCGTTTCTCGACCGCCAGCACCGAGCAAAGCCTTAAAGACCGGGTACACGCAATTCTGGACAAACATCACGTCCAATACAATTTGCAGTGGGAGCTGTCCGGCAAGCCCTATATCACGCCCAAAGGCAGTCTGGTGGAAGCCATCAGCCGCGCCATCGAAAAAAGCTATGGCATTACCCCCGAACTTTCGACTTCCGGCGGCACCTCGGACGGGCGTTTCATTGCCGATATTTGCCCGCAAGTCATCGAGTTTGGTCCGTTAAATGCCACCATCCACAAACTCAACGAATGCGTCGCCGTGGCCGACATCGAGCCGCTAAAACTGACTTATCAGCACACGCTGGAAAACCTGCTATGCAAATAAAACATAATGCAAACAATAAGTTGCATGAAAATTCACATTTTTCGGAGGCCGAAAAAACCCTGCTCACCGTGCGCGACTGTCTGCGCTTTGCCGTCAGCCGTTTCTATCAAGCCAAGTTGTTTTTCGGCCACGGCAGCGATGATGCCTACGATGAAGCGGTCTATCTGATTTTGCACACCCTGCACTTACCGATAGATACCCTCGCCCCTTTCCTCGATGCGCAGCTCACCCCCAGTGAACTGGGCGAAGTGCTGAATGTTATAAGGCAGCGCGTCGAACAGCGCATTCCGGCCGCTTATCTGACTCATGAAGCCTTTCTGGGTGGATATAACTTTTATGTGGATGAGCGCGTCATCGTGCCGCGCTCCTTTATCGCCGAATTGCTGCGCGAGCAATTATCGCCCTGGATCGCCGACCCGGATGCAATCAGCAGCGTGCTGGACTTATGTACCGGCAGCGGTTGTCTGGCGATTCTCGCCGCAGACACCTTTCCCAATGCCATCGTGGATGCCGTTGATCTGTCAGCGGATGCGCTGGCCGTAGCGAAACGCAATGTCAGCAATTATGAATTACAAGCGCGCGTGAACCTGATCGAATCGGACTTGTTCACCCAGCTCACAGGCCGCCAATACGATTTAATTATCAGCAATCCGCCCTATGTGGATGCCGATTCGGTCGCCGCCCTGCCACAGGAATATCTGCATGAACCCGCGCTGTCTTTAGGCAGCGGCAACGATGGACTGGATGCCACGCGCATCATCTTGCAACACGCCGCCGACCACCTCACCGAAAACGGCATTCTGATTGTCGAAATCGGCCACAACCGCGACGCGCTGGAAGCCGCCTACCCCAGCCTGCCGT
>PEUR01000118.1:0-5815 GCA_002780675.1 Gallionellales bacterium CG03_land_8_20_14_0_80_55_15
CTATCCCCTTCGCGCACGCAGCGACGCATGCGTTCAGCCACCTCGACCAGCAGCAAATCGCCCACATCGTGACCCTTGGTATCGTTCAATGCCTTGAAATTGTCCAGATCGAGGAACATCAAGGCACCGTGATGCTGGCTGCGTTCGCTGACCGCCAATGCTTTGCTCAATCTATCCAACAACAAGCGGCGGTTGGGCAAACCGGTCAGCTCATCGTAAAAAGCCAGTTGATGAATTTCCCGTTCCGCCAGCTTGCGGGAGCTGATGTCCAGGAAAGTCGCCACCGCGCCCGTCACGATGCCATTTTTAATGATGGAGTGTGACCAGTATTCGACCGAGACCGATGTGCCATCGCGTCGCCAGAACACTTCGTCGTCCACATGAACGGCTTCCCCGCCCTTGAATGCCTGATACATCCGGCATTCTTCGCACGGATAATGGCTGCCGTCCGCATGGGTATGGTGTATCAGTTCATGGATGCGTTTGCCGATCACTTCCTGCGCATCCTGATAGCCCAAAATGCGCAAAAATGCCGCATTGACAAAAGTACACAGACCTTCGGTATCTACGCCATAAATACCCTCCGCGACCGAATTGAGCAGGCGTTCCAGATTTTCTTCCGAATCTCGCAAAGCCTGTTGCACGGCACGGCGTTCGGTAATGTCGCGACATCCGCCATAGATACGATTATTGGGCAACATCACCGCGTTCAATTCCATCGGAATTTTGCCGCCCGCTTTGCTGACGAGGCGAATCTCGTAAACGTGCCGTTCGCGATCCGCCCTGATTTTACCGATTTGCTGGCGGTAAACTTCGCGCCAATCGTGTGGCACGAGATCGAACACGGTCATGTCATACAACTCGTGGCGAGTGTAACCCAGGGATTCGATCACCTGATCGTTGACATAAACAATGCGCCCATCCGGCTTGCAGATAAACACCAAATCGGGCGCGAATTTCAGCGTCATGCGCAGTCGCTCTTCGCTTTCGCGCAAGGATTGCATCATTTCAGCGGACTGACGCTGACTGTCTGCCTGCAACCGCAGGTGCTGTTGTTCCAGTGTGCGCAAAGCCTGTATCTTGGTCTTTGCCAGGCGTTGGTCGTAGAGACTGGCAAAAATCCCGCCACCGAACCACACAAAGGAAGTCAATGACACCATCAAGGCTACGAGGTGTGGCTCTATCCTCGATGCACCAGTCAGACATAGACTGACCGGTTGGATTATCGCGCCCAGCATGGCGGTGTAATGCATCCCGGAAATCGCCAGCCCCATGATTATCGCCCCCAGCAAAAAGCGCGGTATCGGTAGCATCCTGACGTATTCACCCTGATACATCATCAGTAGCGCACCCCACGAAGCCACCACGGCGATCAGCAGCGACAAGCCAAACATGAACGGATCGTATTCAATCGCGGGAAACATCTTCAGCGCGGCCATGCCTGTGTAATGCATCATACTGATACCCGCGCCCATCAGTAAACCGCTGACAATAATGCGTTGCCTGCTAATACGCGCGGCGCGCAGCACCCAAAAACCCAACAGCGCGGCGGCAACGGCGGGAAGCACGGAAAATATCGTCAAGGACTGATTGAAGGCGATGGGAATGGGCAGGTGCCAGGCCAACATACCGATAAAGTGCATCACCCAGATCGCCACACCCAGCGTGCATCCGCCCGCCACCATCCACAGCCTCGCCATGCGCCCGCTGCTCTCGCGCATCCGCTGCGCATGGGTAAGCGCGGCGAACGAGCCGATCATGGCGACCAGCACCGACAACACCACCAACGATATATTCCAGGAAATTTGCACAAGCATCCCTTAATGTTAAACAGTGCCAGTTTAAACCAGCGCCCCCGCGTTATAAGCCCGGAACAAAGGGGTTTATCCGACTCAAATCAGTATTCTCAATACGAGAAAATGAAACGCGCCAACAGGGGTCTTATCGGCAGTCATTGCGGATTCTTTAGCGAAGCGACGAATTGTCTAATCCAGCCCGTGCCGCTTCTATCAGGGCTGGCCTCATTGCCATGCCCGTTAGCCTAAGCCATTGCAAAAATACGGCGCTCAGGTTTTTTTCCGCGCCTATTTCGTGGACAATGCGCCCAAACAATTTTTGAGAGCGATCATGGAATATCGTCAATTGGGCGGCAGCGATTTACGGGTATCGGTCTTGTGTCTGGGTACGATGACTTTCGGCGAGCAAAACAGCGAACAGCAGGCGCACGCCCAGTTGGACAAGGCGGTGGCGCGCGGGGTGAATTTCATAGACACCGCCGAGATGTATCCCGTCCCTGCGCGCGCCGCAACGCAAGGCAGCAGCGAAAGTCATATCGGTTCCTGGCTAAAACACCAGTGCCGCGACCAGCTCATCATCGCCAGCAAAATCGCCGGTCCCAGTCGCGGTTTCGACTGGATACGCAACGGCCCGCGCATCAACCGCGAACATCTCCACGCCGCGATACACGGCAGCCTGCAACGCTTGCAGACCGACTACCTAGACCTCTACCAGATTCATTGGCCCGACCGCTATGTGCCGGTATTCGGCGCGAGCAGTTACGACGTGGCGCAGGAGCGCGACAGCACGCCCATCATCGAACAACTGCAAGCCTTGGCGGAACTGGTGGCGGCGGGCAAAATCCGCCACATCGGTTTGAGCAACGAAACGCCGTGGGGGGTTGCCGAATTCGTGCGCTGCGCCGAACAGGCGTGCTTGCCGAAAATCATCTCAATCCAGAACGCCTACCACCTGATGAACCGCACTTTCGAGAGCGCTCTGGCGGAAACCTGCCGCCACACAAATGTCGGCCTGCTCGCCTACAGCCCGCTGGCTTTCGGTCATCTGAGCGGAAAATATATTGATAATCAAGAAGTTAAAGGACGCATCAGCCTGTTCCCCAGCTTTGGCCAACGCTACAGCAAGGTCAACGTACCCGCCGCCAGCGCGGAATATGCGCGTATCGCACAAGCCGCCGGACTCAAGCCCGCGCAGATGGCGCTCGCCTACGCCCGCACCCGCTGGTTCACTTCCAGCGTCATCATCGGTGCGACCAATTTGGTGCAACTTGAGGAAAATCTGAACAGCGCGGCACTCACCCTGTCGGCAGAGGTCATCGGGCAAATCGAGCAGGTGCATCAACGCTATCCGAATCCTGCCCCGTAAGTTTTGATTGAATGGCGGTTTCAAATCCCCCTTCAACAGTCAACCATGCCCTACACCAGCTACCGGCCTTCGCCAGGGGGACGAGTATTTAACGTGAAACTCGCGCAGCGATTCATTTGCTCCCTCGCCCACAACGCGGGAGAGGGTTGGAGAGAGGGAACGGGTATGGCAAGTTTAATTATCAGGGGTGGCAATATGCCATGCCCGTTAGAGATTTTCTCAATTCCGTTCGCTGCCTGTCGGCGAGTAGCGCCCACCCTGCTGTCTTAACTGGTTATAATCTGCGCTCTTTAATTCACGCGTATTCGGAGTCTTTGCCATGTCGCATAATTTATTCAACACCCGCTCAACCTTTAATCTAACTGGCAACAAGCAGGGCACGCTGTATTCCCTGCCCGCGCTGGAAGCGGCGGGAATCGGCAAAATCTCACGTCTGCCGGTGTCTATCCGCATCGTGCTGGAAGCGGTGTTGCGCAATTACGACGACAAGAAAATCACAGCACAGCATGTCCGCCAACTGGCCAACTGGCAACCGAATGCGCCGCGCACGGAAGAAATTCCCTTCGTCGTGGCGCGCATCGTGTTGCAGGATTTCACTGGCGTGCCGCTGTTAGCCGACCTGGCGGCGATGCGCGATGCCGCTGCCGCCCAAGGCTGCGACCCGAAAGTTATCGAGCCTTTAGTGCCGGTCAATCTGGTGGTGGATCACTCAGTACAAATTGACTACTACAACCGCCCGGACGCGCTCAAATTGAACATGGAAATGGAATTCGAGCGCAACAACGAGCGTTACAAGTTTATGAAGTGGGGAATGCAAGCCTTTGAATCCTTTAAGGTTGTTCCGCCAGGCGTCGGCATCGTCCACCAGGTTAACCTGGAATATCTGGCGCGCGGCGTGCAACACAAGGACGGGATGTATTACCCCGACACGCTGGTCGGCACCGATTCCCACACCACCATGATCAACGGCATCGGCGTGGTCGGTTGGGGCGTGGGCGGCATCGAGGCGGAAGCGGGAATGCTCGGGCAGCCAGTGTATTTTCTGACCCCTGACGTGGTCGGCGTGCATCTCAAAGGCCGACTGCGCGAAGGTCTGACCGCCACCGATCTGGTGCTGACCGTCACAGAATTGCTGCGCCACCATAAAGTAGTCGGCAAATTTGTCGAGTTCTTCGGCGCAGGGGCAGCGGCGCTGACCGTACCTGACCGCGCCACGCTGGCCAATATGGCACCGGAATACGGCGCGACCATGGGCTTCTTCCCGGTAGACGAGACTACCGTCAATTTCATGAAGAACACCGGGCGCACCGATGAAGAAGTGGATGCCTTCGCCTGCTATTTCAAGGCACAGGGCTTGTTCGGCATCCCGAGTGCCGGACAGATTGACTACAGCAGCGTGGTGGAACTCGATTTGTCTGGCATCGAACCGTCACTGGCAGGCCCCAAGCGCCCGCAAGACCGCATCGCGCTGTCCCGGATGCGCGAGACCTTCAATGAATTGTTTTCCAAACCCGTCAACGAGAACGGTTTCAACCAACCCGCTGCCGAACTCGGCAAGCGCTATACCACCGGACTGCCCGACCGCAGCGGCGCGACCTGTGTGCCCATCTCCGGCGGCGGTGAACAAGACAACGCCAAACATCGCAGCGAGATGGAAATGGCGGGCGACCATCCCAGTGCCTCGGTGCGCTGCGAAACCCCGGACGAAATGCTGCCTGCGGTGGAAATCGGTCACGGCGACGTGCTGATCGCGGCGATCACCTCCTGCACTAACACCTCCAACCCCGGCGTGTTGCTGGCGGCGGGTCTGCTGGCGAAAAAGGCCGTCGCGCTGGGGCTGTGCGTCAAGCCGCACATCAAGACCACACTGGCACCCGGCTCGCGCGTCGTCACCGGTTATTTGACCGCTGCCGGATTGCTCGAACCGCTGGCGCAACTGGGCTTTAGCGTGGCGGCTTACGGCTGCACCACCTGCATCGGCAATTCCGGTCCGCTGGACGCACAGATCGAAGCCACCATTGTCACCCATAAACTCATCGCGGCGGCGGTGCTGTCCGGCAACCGCAATTTCGAGGCGCGCATCCACGCCAACATCAAGGCCAACTTCCTCGCCAGCCCTCCGCTGGTGGTGGCCTACGCCATCGCTGGCCGCATGAACATCAATCTGGACAGCGAGCCGCTGGGCGTGGGTCACGACGGTCAAGCCGTGTATCTGAAAGACATCTGGCCTTCTGGCGCGGAAATTCAGGCGGTCAGCCATTTCGCCACCAACCCTGCCTTGTATCGCACACTGTATGCCGACCTGACCCGCGACCTGCCGTTGTGGAACAGCATCGCAGCGCCGACCGGCGAGCAGTTCCGCTGGGACGATTCGACCTACATCGCCTGCCCGCCGTTCTTCGACCAGTTCAGCATGACAACGGGCGACATCCAGGAAATCCGCAACGCCCGCGCGCTGGCGATCTTCGGCGATTCCGTGACCACCGACCACATCAGCCCGGCAGGCAGCTTCAGCCGCACCAGCCCGGCAGGCCAGTATCTGCAAGGCAAAGGCGTGGCGGTCAAGGACTTCAACAGCTACGGTTCACGGCGCGGCAACCACGAAGTGATGATGCGCGGCACGTTCGCCAACGTGCGCGTCAAGAATCTGATG
>PEUR01000118.1:5841-10373 GCA_002780675.1 Gallionellales bacterium CG03_land_8_20_14_0_80_55_15
CACCGAAGGCGGCTACACGCTGTATAACGGCGCACAGACCGACATCTACAGCGCGGCGATGAAGCACATCGCGGCAGGTACGCCGACGGTCATCTTTGCCGGGGAAGAATACGGCACGGGTTCCAGCCGCGACTGGGCGGCCAAAGGCACGCAACTACTGGGCGTGAAGGCAGTGGTCGCCAAATCCTACGAACGCATCCACCGCAGCAATTTGATCGGCATGGGCGTATTGCCTTTGCAGTTCAAGGGCGACACTACCGCTGCCAGCCTGAACCTGACTGGAGATGAGCGTTTCGACTTTAGCGGCATTGATAACGACCTCAAACCGCAACAGGACGTGACGCTCACCCTCACGCGCGCCGACGGCAGCATCCAACAAGTACCGCTGCTGTTGCGCATAGATACGCCCATCGAAGTGGACTACTACCGCCACGGCGGCATCCTGCCCTATGTGCTGCGCGAGCTGGTAGCCCGCTAACCCCGTGTCCCGCCCCAAACAGGCCGTGCCGCAACACGAGGAACGACACTTCCGCTCCTCGCAGACGGTGCGCGACATGGTCATCGGCATGGCGGACGGGTTGACCGTACCGTTCGCCCTGGCGGCGGGGCTATCGGGTGCCGTCGCTTCCAGCCACCTCATCATCACGGCGGGTCTCGCGGAAATTGTCGCAGGCTCAATCGCCATGGGACTGGGCGGCTACCTCGCGGCGCGCGGCGATGCCGAACACTATGTCCATGAATTAGACCGCGAACAACAGGAAGTAAACACCCAACCGGATCAGGAAGCCGCCGAAATTGTCGGGATATTCGCGAGTTACGGCGTATCGGCAGCGCAATGTGCGCCGGTGGTTGCGGCGTTACGCACTGACCGGAAAGCCTGGGTGAGTTTCATGATGCGCTTTGAACTCGGTCTGGAACGCCCCCAATCCGGGCGCGCCATCAAAAGTGCCGCGACCATCGCCAGCGCCTATATCGTGGGCGGACTGATTCCGATTGCGCCCTATTTCCTGGCCTTTGGCGTGACTCAGGCACTGCCCTGGTCAGTCGCCATTACCCTGGTTGCATTAGCCCTGTTCGGCTACATCAAAGGCCACTACACTGGCGCTGCCCCGCTGATGAGCGCCTTGCACACCCTGCTAATCGGCAGTATCGCCGCCGCCGCCGCTTTTTTGTTGGCACGAGCCATTTCGTAGCCTGCGCGGCATCCACAAAGAGGAAATACCATGCATACCAGAACCGAAAGCGATTCGTTCGGCACTATCGAAGTCCCTGCTGGGCATCTGTGGGGCGCGCAAACGCAGCGTTCGCTGGCACACTTTCACATTTCCCGCGAAACCATGCCATCAGAAATCATCATGGCGCTGGCGCAAGTCAAACGTGCCTGTGCGCGGGTCAACGGCAAGCTGGGGTTACTGGACAGTGGCAAAGTCGCCGCCATCATGCAGGCGGCGGACGAAGTGCTGGCAGGCCAACATGAAAACGAGTTTCCGCTATCCGTCTGGCAGACCGGATCGGGCACGCAGAGCAACATGAACATGAACGAGGTGCTGGCCAACCGCGCCTCGGAGTTGCTGGGCGGCGAGCGCGGCATGGCGCGCAGGGTTCATCCCAACGACGAAGTCAACCTCGGCCAGTCTTCCAACGACATCTTCCCCACCGCGATGCATGTCGCCGCCGTGACCGCCCTCACGCAAAAAGTGCTCCCGTCATTGGCCGGATTGGGCGCTTCGCTGGAACAAAAATCTGCCGCATTTGCGAACCTCGTGAAGATCGGTCGCACCCATTTGCAAGATGCCACGCCGTTGACGCTGGGGCAGGAGTTTTCTGGCTACGTCGCTCAACTGTGCCATGCGGAAACAGCCATTCGCGCCGTGCTGCCGCCCCTGTATCAACTGGCGGCGGGCGGCACGGCTGTCGGCACGGGGCTTAACACCCACGCCGAATTCGGCGCGCGCGTCGCCGCAGAACTGGCGTGTGACTGCGAGTTGCCTTTCACCAGCGCGGACAATAAATTCGCGGCACTCGCCGCCAACGATGAGCTGGTCGCGGCGCATGGCGCGCTCAAGACACTGGCCGTCGCGCTGATGAAAATCGCCAACGACGTGCGCTGGCTGGCTTCCGGCCCGCGTTCCGGTCTGGGAGAGATCAGCATCCCGGCAAACGAGCCGGGCAGTTCCATCATGCCGGGCAAGGTGAACCCGACCCAGTGCGAAGCGCTGACCATGCTGTGCTGCCAGATATTCGGCAACGACGTGGCTCTCACGGTCGGCGCAGCTTCGGGTAACTTCGAGCTTAATGTATTTAAGCCTTTGATTATAAACAATTTTTTGCAAAGCGCACGACTGCTTTCCGAGGGTATGGCGAGCTTCGAGGAACATTGCGTGCTCGGGGTAGAGGCTAATCCGGCGCGCATCGCCGAACTACTGAACCAGTCGCTGATGCTGGTGACTGCGCTGACCCCGCACATCGGCTACGACCGCGCTGCCGAAATCGCCAAACTCGCCCACCGCGACGGCAGCACGCTGAAGCAGGCGGCACTGGCGCTGGGCTATGTCACGGTAGCGGATTTCGACCGGTGGGTGCAGCCAGCCGAAATGGTTCATCCCGCAAAAACATAGCGCCAGGAAAACTTATTTGGTCACCAGCCCCGCTAACCGCGAATGTCCTCTTACCGTGACCATCGCGATCAGCACGTCGTCTTTTTCCAGCAAGTGTTCGGGGGCGGGGTTAAAAATCATGCCGTCAGGCCGTTTCAGCGCAACGATAACAGTGTCCCGATTCGATTTGTAAAGCACGCTCAAGGGCTGTCCGTGCAAATCTTCCGGCACGAAGAATTCTTCCATGCTCAAATCACCCTCGCCTTCCATCACATCATCAATGAATCCGGCGGCATGGGGGCGCACCATCGCCGAAAGCAAGCGCCGACCACCGGAATAATCGGGTGAAACAATTTCATCCGCACCGGCACTCCTGAGTTTGGCAAAGTTTTTAATCTGGTGGCAGCGCGCGATTACGCGCACATTGGGGTTAAGCTGTTTGGCGGTCAGACAGATGACCAGATTCTGGTTATCTTCATGGGCAACCGCAAATACTCCCCTGGCATATTTGATCCCCGCCGCCAGCAACACGTCATCGTCCGTCGCGTCACCGTTCACATAAAGCGCCGCTGGATGTTCTTCCGCATAACTTTTCAAGTGCTGGTTCTCGACCTCCACCACCACGAAATCATGCCCGGAAAGCGCCAGCCCATGCACGACGTTGCTGCCGACCAGCCCCATCCCGCAGACAATGTAATGGCCTTGCAATTG
This sequence comes from Gallionellales bacterium CG03_land_8_20_14_0_80_55_15, assembly GCA_002780675.1. Lineage (GTDB taxonomy): Bacteria > Pseudomonadota > Gammaproteobacteria > Burkholderiales > Gallionellaceae > Gallionella. The sequence continues at coordinate 9,150 of PEUR01000118.1, forward strand.
CGCGATTTTTTTCTCCATTTTATTTCTCCACCGAACTTGATTGAATTGACCTTCCAGGATAAAGGCCGTTGCTGCCGTGAGCGCATAGCCCATCACCCCGATGCCCGACATCCCGATAAATATGGTAAACAGCCGCCCATATTCGTAATGGGTCACATCCACCGCTTCGGTATAACCGATCGTGGAAATAGTGATAAATGTCATGTAAAAACAGTCCAGCCAGGAATACTGCGGACCGCCCAGCAGATGAAAGCCTAGCGTGCCTATCGTCAGGATAGCGATGATAGCGAACAAGACACCCAGCAAGTGCCGCATCGGCTTGGAGAGTACGGGTTTCATCATTCGTCAGGGAAATTTTTATCCGGGAACAACTCGGCGGCGTAGCCGAATTGCGTCATGTCGCGGATGCGCATGGGATACAAAATCCCGTCCAGATGATCGCATTCGTGTTGCACCACGCGGGCGTGAAAGCCGCTGACGGTGCGGTCTATCAGCGCGCCATATTCGTCATAGCCCTGATAGCGGATATGCAAAAAGCGGGGAACCAGACCGCGCAGTCCGGGCAGGCTCAAACAGCCTTCCCAATCGTCTTCCATCTTGTCATGCAAGGGCGTGATAACGGGATTGATGAGTACCGTTTCCGGCACGGCATCGGCATCCGGGTAACGGGGATTGGCGCTTTTCGGCTCTGCCTGGGCTGTATCGGCTTGCGTTTGCCCTGTCTGCGGGTCGGCTTGTGGCACGCCGAAAATCACCACCCGCAAACCTACGCCGATTTGCGGCGCGGCGATGCCGACTCCGCCCGTTGCTTGCAGGGTGTCGCGCATGTCCTGCAACAGACTGCGTAACGCGTCGCCCCGTCCCTGATCCGACAGGTAATGGCTGACAGGCTCTGCCGTCTTCCGCAGGCGAGCGTCGCCCATACGCAAAACCGCCCTAATTGTCATCGCAAGTCACCACGCATTCGAGGATGGCGCGCACTCGCACCATGGCGTTCTCGGCGGTATTGTTCAACGCTTCCATATTGATGCCCTGCTGGCTATCGCCCCGCCCTGCCGCGTAATTTGCCACCACGGCGATGGTGGCGTAATTCATATCCAATTCCATCGCCAACGCGGTTTCCGGCATACCGGTCATACCGACCATATCAGCGCCGTCCTTCTCGTAGCGATTGATCTCGGCGATGCTATCCAGCCGTGGCCCTTGCGTCGCCGCATACACGCC
>PEUR01000040.1 GCA_002780675.1 Gallionellales bacterium CG03_land_8_20_14_0_80_55_15
GAGAGCCCACCATCAAGCGTATTTGAATTCCAGCTTGCCGACCTGTTCCAGATCCACTGTTTGACGGGCTTGCCACAGGTCGTAGTTGTCCTGCATGGCCAGCCAGCTTTCCGGCGAACGTCCCAAGGCCTTGGAGAGACGCAGCGCCATTTCAGGGCTGACTCCACTCGCTGCATTTAAAACCCGATTCAGTGTAGAGGCGGCAACGCCCAGTTTCAGCGCCAGTTCCCGGCCGCTGACCTGGTTGGGGGTTAGGTAAACCTCCTGAATAAATAGGCCGGGATGAGGCGGGTTGTGCATCTTCATCAGTGATAATCCTCGTAATCTAAAATAAATGCGTTGCCGTTTTCAAACTCGAACGTCAAACGCCAGTTCCCGTTGACCCAGACTGACCATCGCCCTTGTTCGCTCCCTTTTAATGGGTGCAGGCGAAAGCCGGGAATATCCATATCTTCGATGGCTTGTGCGGTATCGAGCGCGGCAAATTGCATTTTGAGGCGGTTGGCATGCGCAGTGCGCAACAAGGTGTTCCTGGCGGGTGACAGGCTGATTCCGCGAAAGCGGAAAATCATGCTCAGTCTGTCACAGTCTTTAGCTTGTTCGAACAATACGCTGTTGCGCGGTCATGTATTGAAAACAGTGTGGTAACGCAGTTGGCCATTTCCGCAATCAATGGCGCGAGAACCTGTTCGTTTTCCTCGTATTCGTGATTGATTTGGTTGCGTACATCGCGGGCTTTTTTCCAGTCGTCTGCGCTGACCAGAATATCTGCCTTTTCAGCAAAGGCCAGTACATCGGAAAAGCCGGTGATTTCGACTTCTTCTTCCTGCGCGATGGCGCGCAGCAATTTGCCCAAATGCGCCTGAAATTCCGAGAATCGCATGCGGAATGCGGCGAGGACCTCTGATTCAGTCAGCGTCAAGGCGCTAATCGGCTTACCAACAATGCCGCGTGAAATCAGATTGTTGTGCGAGTGAGCTAAATATTGACGCATCCGGCGCAAGTGGCGTAGTTTTCCTGCTATCAATTCAAGGTGCAGAATCATGCCAGTCGGATGCCGCTGGATTTGGCAATACGGAAAATGGGTTTATCCCTTGTGTGGTTGTTGACGGCCAGATCCACTTTGATCCCCAGACTGTCAGTTAATTCGCCGCGAGCCCTAGCCATGGGCAGGGCAATATCGGTTTGTGCTGTTTCGATATAAAAATCAAAATCCCCGCCTTTTTTTGCATCGTCCACGCGTGAGCCGAATAGCCACACGCTAGCGTCCGCAAAATAGCGGTGTACAACTTTGATGGTGAGTTCTACTTGTTCTGGCTTGATACGCATGATTTTTGCCGAAAATAAGCAGTGCGTAGCGTACCCCAGCCGTCCATACATCGCAATTGCTTATGTGGCTTTAACGCGAACGGCGTGAGCGGAACACGTCGTGATGGTAGAATCGCGGCTCTTTGGGCGGTGGCTGGTGTCGCCCGGTTCATTTAAAGGTTGGCTATGACAGGAATTTCACCGATACAGGAAATCATCGAAGAGATTCGATTGGGCAATATGGTCGTTCTGGTGGACGAGGAAGACCGCGAGAATGAAGGCGACCTGGTGTTCGCCGCCCAATTTGCCACACCCGAAAAAATCAACTTCATGGCGCGGCAGGGGCGTGGGTTGATTTGCCTGACGTTGACCGAGGCGCACTGCAAGCAGCTCGATTTGCCGCTGATGGTGCGCGAAAACGGCCTGGCGCTGGCGACCAATTTCACCCTGTCCATCGAGGCGGCGGCGGGGGTGACGACCGGCATTTCGGCGGGCGACCGGGCGCGTACCGTGCTGGCGGCGGCGGACAGGAATGCCCGGCCTGCCGACATCGTGCAACCCGGTCACATTTTCCCGCTGCGCGCGCAGAATGGCGGCGTGCTGGTGCGTGCAGGCCACACCGAAGCGGGTTGTGATCTGGCGCAACTGGCCGGGCTTACCCCCGCTGCGGTCATCTGCGAAATCCTCAAGGACGACGGCGAAATGGCGCGTCTGCCGGATTTGCTCGAATATGCCAAGTTGCACGGTTTGAAAATCGGCACGATAGCTGATTTGATCGAGCATCGCAGCCAGCATGAAAAACTGGTCGAGCGCGTGGCGCGGCGCACCCTGCCGACCGCCTACGGCGAATTTGAATTGGCGACTTACGTTGACAAAACCACTGGGCGCACCCACCTTGCTTTGATAAAAGGCGAAATAAATCAAGAGGTTGAAACGCTTGTTCGAGTGCACGAACCCCTTTCCGTGATGGATTTTATCGAACAGAATGCGCCCGAACATTCGACCAGCGTCCACGAAGCCATGCAAAAAATCGCCCAGGCTCAGGCGGGCGTGTTGGTGTTGCTGCATCGCGGCGAAACTTCGCAGGACTTGCTGGCGCGCGCTACGCTTGTGGCGGGCGATAAACAACATGCGCAGTGGGACCCGCGCAGTTACGGTATCGGCGCGCAGATTTTGCGCGATCTGAATGTCGGTAAGATGCGTTTGCTGGCCACGCCGCACAAGATGCCCAGCATGGCCGGATTCGGTTTGGAAGTGACGGGTTACGCGGCGCATTAAATGACCCCGCCCCTCAATAGGGGCGTAAACATTCCGCAGGGCGGGTTTTAACCGACATGTCGGGTTACGGCGCGGATACAAATTTTGTAAAGGAATAAAAATGAAGGAAATTGAAAAGAATCTGGACGGCAAAGGCTTGCGCATCGGCATCGTGCAAAGCCGTTTTAACCCGGAAGTTTGCGAAGGGCTGCTGGTGGCGTGTCGCGCGCAACTGGTGCAACAAGGCGTTGCTGAAGATGACATCACGCTGGCGACGGTGCCGGGCGCGCTGGAAATTCCGCTGGTGTTGCTGCACATGGCGGACAGCGAAAAGTTTGATGCGCTGATCGCGCTGGGTGCGGTGATACGCGGCGACACTTACCATTTTGAAGTGGTCTCCAACGAATCCGCGCGCGGCGTGGGGGATGTTCAGTTGTCCTGCGGCGTGCCGATTGCCAACGCGATTTTGACCACCGATACCGACGAACAGGCGCTCGAGCGCATCAGCGTCAAGGGCGGCGAGGCCGCGCTGGTGGCGATTGAAATGGCGAATTTGTTGCGGGGGCTGGCATGAAAAAGTCCGCGATGAACACCGCAGCCGGGACAGGCGTAGAAGTTAAACCGCAAAATAAAAGCCCGCGCCACCGCGCGCGCGAACTGGTGATGCAGGGCATTTACCAGTGGCGCGTGTCGGGTACCGATGCCGCCGACATCCAGCAGCATATGGAAGGCGAAAAAAATCTCGGCAATTACGACAAGGCGATGTTCTCCCGGCTGCTGCGCGGTGTGCTGGCACAACATGTCACGCTGGAAGAATTGCTCGTCGCGCATCTCGACCGGCCACTGGACGACTTGAGTCCCGTGGAATATGCCGTATTGCTGCTGGCAGTCTATGAACTTTCCCAGCAACTGGACGTACCCTACAAAGTGGTTATCAATGAAGCGGTT
>PEUR01000087.1:0-11458 GCA_002780675.1 Gallionellales bacterium CG03_land_8_20_14_0_80_55_15
GCACGGGCAAGTCGTCGCTGGTGAAGGCGCTGCTGAATGAATATGCCGAATCCGGCTTGCGCGTGATCCAGATAGACAAGCAGGGCCTGGTGGATTTGCCGCTCATCGTCGGTCTGGTGCAGGGGCGGCCTGAACGCTTCATCCTGTATTGCGATGACCTCTCCTTTAATGCCGACGAAGCCGGTTATCAGACGCTCAAGGCGGCATTGGATGGCGATTTGGTGGCGTTTTCCGACAACCTGTTGATCTACGCCACTTCCAACCGCCGCCACCTGATGCCGGACTACATGGCCGACAACCTGAATACGAAATATGTCGGCGATGAAATACACCCGGCGGAAAGCGTCGAGGAAAAAGTCTCGTTGTCCGAGCGTTTTGGCTTGTGGATTTCCTTCTATCCCTTCAGTCAGGACGAATACCTCGCCATTGCCGCACGCTGGCTGCAACATCACGGATGGACGGGCGGCATGACCGACGAAGTGCGCAGCGCTGCACTGCAATGGTCGCTGTCGCGCGGCTCGCGCAGCGGGCGCGTGGCCGGGCAGTTCGCCCGTGACTGGTGCGGTCGACAGAACGCAGTCAAATGACGATGGCATAAAATGCGCATCAGCTCGGTAGGGTGCGGTGACTGCGTAGGTGGGAACGAACGGTTTGAAAATTGATGAGAGCAAAGTGAATAATTCCATCGGTAAAACAGTTGAAGTCGCCGCTGCGGTGTTGCAGCGCGCCGATGGATCCTTCCTGCTGGCACAGCGCCCCGAAGGCAAGATATGGGCAGGCTACTGGGAGTTTCCCGGTGGCAAGCTGGAGGCGGGCGAAACGGCGCGCGAGGCACTGGTGCGTGAATTGCGCGAGGAATTGGGTATCGAAGTCACGACCGCCTACCCGTGGGTCACACGGCTATTTACCTATCCTCATGCGACGGTGCGGCTGAGTTTTTTTCGGGTAACGGAATGGCGCGGTGAATTGTATCCTCATGAGGGGCAGCAGTTTTCTTGGCAAATCCCCCCCCAGCCCCCCCTTTTTCAAAGTGGGGGAGTGTCAGAAATCGGTGCGGATTTTTTGGTGGGTGATTCACAGCGCGCCGTTTTTCAAAGTGGGATGCCGGATATCGAGGCGCGCTATTCCGTTACTCCGATTCTTCCTGCCAATACGCCGATTTTGCGCGCGCTGGAGTTGCCTGCGCTGTATGCCATTAGTAATGCCGCCGAGTTGGGGTGTGAGGAATTCATGCGCCGCCTGGAAGTCCGCCTGGATGAAGGCTTGCGACTGGTGCAATTGCGCGAAAAGGGTCTTGCGAGGGAAGCGTTGCAGGAATTGGCGCAGCGCGTGGTGGAATTGGCGCATGTACACGGGGCGAGGGTGTTGCTCAATGGTAATGTCACGCTGGCGCAGGCGGTCGGTGCCGATGGGGTGCAGTTGACCTCGACGCAGTTGGCGCAATGGCATGAGCGTCCCGCCGTGGCGTGGTGTGCGGCTTCCTGTCATTCTTTGGAAGAGTTGCAGCGTGCCGAGGCGCTGGGCTGCGATTTTGCCTTGTTGAGTCCGGTGTTGCCGACGCTAAGTCATCCGGGGGCGGCTCATCTGGGCTGGCAGAATTTCGCCGCCATCGCCGCAAAATCCTCTATTCCGGTGTATGCGCTGGGGGGGTTGGAGTGGGGCGATATGACGACAGCCTGGCAGCATGGCGCGCACGGCATCGCGCTGTTGCGAAAGGCGTGGTGACTCAGTTCGGGTAATTGGGCGGGGTAAATTCCTGCTCGGTATCCGGCACGGCGACGCGGAACGCCTCGTCTGCCCACTGTCCCAAATCTATCATCTTGCAGCGTTCGCAGCAAAACGGGCGATAGGCATTTCGGCTATTCCAGGGGGAGGCTTTGCCGCAGTGAGGGCAGGCGACGAGGAGGGATGAGGGGGGCGTTGTCACGATTGCAGGGTGCAGAAAGTCAGGTCAAACGGGACATCTTCTTCAAATAGGGAAGACTTGGCGGCATAGTTGGCAATGATGAAACGAATATTGATCACATACTTGTTCGCGCTGAATTCGGGTATGCAGGCCAGCTTTTTATTTAGACTGACGCGCAGCAATTGTGCGGAACGCCCGCCCTGCATTTGCTGAAAAGTGCCGCGCGGTGCGGTAAAGCCGATGGTTCTGCCGTTTTCTCGCAACAGGTGCAGTAAAAAATTGATGGCGGCACTGATGGGTAATGACGGGGCTAGCCATTCCCGCAAATTTGCCTTTCGCAAACTGGCGGGTTGATTTTGCCAGTAATGGTAGGACGGTAGATCGAATTGACAGGTGCCACCCGGTATACCGACACGCTGTTTGATGCTCATGAGCCATTCATTTTCGCGTAAATTTACGCCCACTTTCCCGATCATGGATTGAAGATCCGCCGCTGCCTGCTCAATTTCGTTCAAAACCTGATCGAGCGCTTGTTCGGAAATGGCAGGGTTGTTGTGCAAGCCCGAAAGTGAACGTTTTTGGCGTTCAAGTTCTTGTAATAATTCAGATTTTAGTTCTGGTCGGCTGGCGACTTCGTGAATTTCAAACAGCGTGGTGAGCGCGAAATGGTGTTCCATGCCTAGCTCGCCGCTCATAAAATAATTCATGCGAGCGAACAAATCCTCAAGGCGCAACCAGGTGCGCACTTTTTCATTGAGGGGAAATTCGTAGCTGATCACGTAATAGCGGCCCGGAATCTGGTTGAAATAACTAAAGGGTGGAAGATATATTGAATCCCCACTTGCCGTCAAATGCTGATTGGTTTATTCAGGGTTATGTATTTCCCATGCAAGGCGAAAACATGATTTTCGAGGCTGCCGAATGAGCCATTGTTTATGAGGATGTCATCCGCTTGTGCAATGCGTTCAGCAGGAGAAATTTGTTGCGCAATAATCGCACGGATTTCTGATTCGTCAAGCTGGCTGCGCTGCATGACACGGATAATCTGCTGTTCTTCGCTGCACTCTACCAGCAGGACACGCTGCACCAGTTGCAGAAAGGGCGGACTTTCCAGTAGCAACGGAGCCATCAGGATGGCGTAAGGTGCGTGCGTGCAGTTTGCTAACGCTGCCTTGCTGGTTTCGAGAATGAGCGGGTGCAGGATAGCTTCCAGGCTGCGTTTGGCATTCGCATCTGAAAAAATAAGCTGGCGCATTTTGCTGCGATTGAGCATCCCGGCGGGGGTGATGAACGCGGCACCGAAGGCGGCTTGTATGGTTGGAATGGCGACTCCGCCGGGTTGAGTCAGCTGGTGGGCAATGGCATCGGTGTCTATGATGCAAGCACCTTGTGCTGCGAATAACCTGGCGACGGTACTTTTACCGCAACCTATCCCGCCGGTTAATCCGATGCAAAACGGTACGGTTCGCAGAGGGTTTGGAATGGGTTGCCCAGTTTGTTTCATGGTGCAAGCAGTTGCAAATAGCTTTGGGTTAGCGTCTGCCCCCAAAACAGTGCGATCAATCCGCCGCCTGCCAGATAAGGGCCAAACGGGATGGGGATGTCGCGGCCATGTTTGACAGCTACAATCAGGGTGATGCCAACCACCGCCCCGACCAGCGAGGAGAGGATGATGATGAGTGGCAGCAGTTGCCAGCCCAGCCAGGCACCGAGTGCGGCGAGCAGCTTGAAATCGCCATAGCCCATCCCTTCCTTGCCGGTCAACAATTTGAACAGCCAGTACACCGTCCAGAGTACGAGATAGCCAAATATTGCACCCAGCAGCGCGTCATGCAACGAGGTGAAAGCGCCGTTCAGATTGAAAATTAGCCCGACCCAGACCAGCGGCAAGGTAATGTCGTCCGGCAGGAATTGTGTATCCAGATCAATTGCAGCGAGCGCCAGCAACGCCCAGATCAGCAGCATGGCTGCTGCGGCAGTCAGGCCAAAGCCGAAGTGATAGGCGGCAAATCCGCACAGCAATCCGCTGATGGCCTCAATGATGGGGTAGCGGGGTGAAATGCCGACATGGCAGGCTTTGCATTTGCCGCGCAACCACAAATAACTGATGACGGGGATGTTTTCCAGGGCGCTGATGGGGTGGTTGCAATGCGGGCAGGCGGAACGCGGTACGACCAGATTGAATGGCTCTGGCTGGGCGGCAGGTTTGCCGCTTAACTCGGCACATTGTTGTTGCCAGCCACGCTCCATCATTTTCGGTAAACGATAAATCACCACATTCAGGAAACTGCCGACCAACAGACCCAAACCGGTGCAGATGACGATAAAGAGCGGCGGGGAAGATTGCAGCAAGTCGAGTAAAGTCATGGGTACAAGTGGTGAGTGGTGAGTGGTGAGTGGTGAGTGGTGAGTGGTGAGTGGTGAGTGGTGAGTGGTGAGTGCGTTTTAAATATTTGTCCCTTGCATCTCACCACTACCTGTCATTATCCGACGACTTGGCCCATTTTGAAGATAGGCAGATACATGGCGACGACCATGCCGCCGATCAATGTGCCGAGTACCACCATGATGATAGGTTCCATCAGGCTGGACAGGGCTTCGACGGCATCATCCACTTCAGCCTCGTAATAGTCTGCCACCTTGCTGAGCATGGCATCCAGAGAACCGGCTTCTTCGCCGATGGACACCATCTGTATCACCATGCTGGGAAAAACTTCGGTATTTTGCATCGAGACCGTCAGGCTTTGCCCGGTGCTGACCTCGCGTTGAATGCTCTTGGTTGCGTCAAAATACACGGCATTACCCGCAGCTCCTGCCACAGAATTGAAGGCTTCAACCAGCGGTACGCCCGCAGCAAACATGGTGGAAAGGGTGCGGCTCCAGCGCGCGATAGTGGCTTTGCGCACCAGTTCGCCAAACACGGGCACTCTAAGCAGCAGCCTGTCCATTACAACTTGCATCGGCCTGCTGCGTTTCCAGAAGTAGAAAAAGGCATAGATACCGCCGCCGATACCGCCAAAAATAGCCCACCACCAGGCGACAAAGAAATCGGAAATAGTCATAATCAGCAAAGTCGGTGCGGGTAAGTCAGCACCGAAGCTGGAGAACAATTCCTTGAACGCGGGAATGACGAAAATCATGATCACGGCGGTGATGATAAAAGCCACCACAATGATGGCAATAGGGTAGAACAATGCTGCTTTGATTTTGCCTTTGATCGCTATAATTTTTTCTTTATAGGTGGCCAGGCGATCCAGCAAGCTGTCCAATATGCCTGCTGCTTCACCTGCGCCTATCAGGTTGCAATATAGATCATCGAAATACAGAGGATGTTTCTTGAAGGCTTGTTGCAGGCTACTACCGGTTTCGATGTCTGTTTTGATGGTAAGCAGCAAGCGCGCTACGGAGGGGTTGTGATGCCCCTTGCCGACGATGTCGAAGGCTTGTAGTAACGGTACACCCGAACGCAACATAGTGGAAAGTTGCCGTGTAAACAGCGTGATGTCTTTCTCGGTAATCGCTTTGTTGCTGTTACTCGCGCGCTTGATTTTTGTGACTTGAATGCCTTGTCGGCGCAAGTTGGCAGATAGTAAGGCTTGTCCCGCTGCACGCATCTCACCCTTGACTATTTTGCCAGTCTTGTCTTTGCCTTCCCAGCTATAGGTATATTCTTTTGTCTTTGATGCTGCGACAGCCATGGCGAGTCCTTTGGGTTGCTATCTAACGGGCATGGCAAAAAACCATCCCTGAAAATGAAAGTTGACATGCCCGTTTTTATCACTTCAAGCTCCTCCCGCGTGCGGGAGAAGAGGAAAATGAATCGTTATGTGAGTTTCACGTTATCAATAGCGGGAATAATGCCGAGCTTTGCGTCTCTTGTAAAGCTGAAGTGGCAAGTGGTTCGTGGTCAGTCGTGAGTGGTGGCGAATAAGTGATGAGCGGTAACAAATCAACGATGGGCGGGCTTATACCCGACCGGCCTATGCTACTGTTCATTGCTTGGTTTTTGGGGTTGTATCGGAAAAAGGCGCGCAACCTTGACGATGCGATCCTGCGTCTGAATGATTTCGATCGGATAACCGGCGATTTTCAGGCTGGTGCCCGTTTCAGGGATGTCCTCAAGATGTTCGAGTATCAGCCCGTTGAGTGTTTTTGCACTCTCCAGTGGCAGGTGCAAACCCAGTTTGCGGTTCAATTCGCGTAGGCTGCTGCTTCCTTCCAGCAATACGCTGCCATCATCCTGGCGCATAAACTTTCCGGTTTGCGCGGGGGATTGAGTGGTGAATTCGCCGACGATTTCTTCGAGTATGTTTTCCAGCGTAACCAGGCCCAGCAGTTCGCCATATTCATCCACCACCAGCCCCAGGCGCGAATGGCGTTCCTGGAATTGTTGCAGTTGTTGGAGCAGCGGCGTGCCGGAAGGGATGAAATAGGGCTCGATGAGTGCTTCACGCAGTTGCGTGATGTCCAGCACGGCCTCCTGCATCAGGGCAGGCACGCGTTTGATATGCAAAATGCCGATGATATTGCTGGGCGTGTCGGCATAAACCGGCAATAGCGTGTGGTGGCAGGTGATGAGCTGCTGGAGCAGCGCGTCCTGTTTGGCTTGGATGTCCAGGGCTTCGATTTGACTGCGTGTCACCATCACGTCGTTGACGGTGATGCGCTCCAGATCAACCAGATTCAGCAGCATCTTTTGATGTTTGCGGGGCAGAAAATGTTCGGCATCCAGCACCAGTCCACGCAGCTCTTCCAGCGTCATTTTCTGCTTGCTCTGGTCGGTTTCAATCTTGATGCGCATCATCCATAACAGGATTTTAACCATGCCGCCCGCGACCGCAACCACCGGTTGGAACAGGGTAATGATGGGGGTGAGCAGATAACTGGCGGGTAAGGCAATCCGTTCCGGGTAACTGGCCGCGATGATCTTGGGCATGATTTCGCTGAACACGACCAGTGCAAAAGTGAGTATCAGCGTACCTAGCAATATGGCCAGGTCATCCTGGCCGAACAGGCGCAGGATGATGATGTTGGTCACGGCGGCGGCTCCGACGTTGATCAGGGTGTTGCCCAGCAGGATGGAGCCTAACAGCTTGTCCACTTTGCTGAGTAGTTTGTTGACCAGTTTGGCGCTACGATTGCCTTTGCGTATCAGGCTGTTCAGGCGATAGCGGTTGATTGCCATCATGCTGGTTTCCGAGCCGGAAAAGAACGCGCTGCATAGCAACAGGATCAACAGAATGCCGAACAGGGTACTTAAAGAGAGGTCGTCCAATTTGATCCTATGTCATTAGGTGAGGTGCGCGAGCAGTGTGCGAGAGGTAGACCCCGGGTGTCAAGTTGACCGGGTGGGGGCTTTGCGCGTACTCCAGCGCATCATCACTACGCCGATTATCACCATCGGCAGGCTGAGCCATTGCCCCATGCTGATGCCGAAAGTCATCAAACCAAAGATGCCGTCGTCGGGGTTGCGCGCGAATTCGCCGATAAAACGAAAGCTGCCATAAGCTATCAGGAATAAACCGGAAACCGAACCCATGGGGCGCGGTTTTCTGGCATAGAACCACAGCAGAATAAACAGCAGCACGCCTTCCAGTGCGAATTCGTAGAGTTGGGAAGGGTGGCGCGGCAGATTGTCTACTTGGGGAAAGACCATGCCCCACGGCACGTCGGTAGGGCGACCCCACAATTCGCCGTTGATAAAGTTGCCCAGTCGGCCAAAGCCCAAGCCCGGCGGCACCAGGGGGGCGATGAAATCCATCAGTTCCAGCCAGCGCAATTTATGCTGGTAGGCAAACAAGGCCATCGCCACCAATACGCCCAAAAATCCGCCGTGGAACGACATACCGCCTTCCCATACGGCGAGAATTTTGAGCGGATGGGAAAAATAGTAGCTGGGGTTGTAGAACAGCACCTCCCCCAGCCGTCCGCCCAGAATGACCCCCAGAACGCCGTAGAACAGCAAATCGTCGAGCGACTTGTTGGTGAGCTGCCTGATATTCAGGGTGATGATGCGTTTGCGACCCAGCCAGATGAAGGTCATAAAGCCGGCCAGATACATCAGGCCATACCAGTGAATGGCGAGCGGACCCAGTTGCAGGGCGACGGGATTGATATGTGGGTAAACGAGCATGGTTTAACCTAGAAACGGCAGTTGGACGGGCTGGAGTGTGCGATTTGTGGGGTGCAGTGCAAGGCGCAACGACGCGGAATGGTTGTTCCATTCCAAGGAGTTGCAACGCCGCAATGTGCCCCACAAATTGTGCAATCCGGCTCGTAGCGAACTCACCCAATAGGTGAACGTATTGTTTTCAAAAAACATCAATAAAATCATTGAATTATAAACAAGGTAAAGCGGTCAACCGCCGTTTTTAGGTTTAATCAGGTAGAATTAGCGACTTGATTATAGCTTACACCAGAAAGACATCATGCCAGTTTACCGTTCCCGTACTTCCACTCATGGTCGCAACATGGCCGGGGCGCGCTCCTTGTGGCGCGCCACGGGCATGAAAGATGCCGATTTCGGCAAACCCATCATCGCCATTGCCAACTCGTTCACCCAGTTCGTACCCGGTCACGTCCACCTCAAGGATATGGGGCAACTGGTTGCGCGCGAGATCGAGCGTGCAGGCGGAATAGCCAAGGAATTCAATACGATAGCGGTGGATGATGGCATTGCGATGGGGCATGGCGGGATGCTGTATTCGCTGCCTAGCCGCGACTTGATCGCCGATTCTGTCGAGTATATGTGCAATGCGCACTGTGCCGATGCGCTGGTGTGTATTTCCAATTGCGACAAGATTACGCCGGGCATGTTGATGGCGGCGATGCGGCTGAATATCCCGGTGGTGTTCGTGTCCGGCGGGCCGATGGAAGCGGGCAAGGTGGACTGGGGTGGCAAGACTAAAGGCCTGGATCTGGTAGATGCGATGGTGGCCGCAGCCGATAGCCGCTGTAGTGACGAAGAAGTCGAGGCGATCGAGCGTTCCGCGTGTCCGACTTGCGGGTCATGTTCCGGCATGTTTACCGCTAATTCGATGAATTGCCTGACCGAGGCGATGGGCTTGTCGTTGCCCGGCAACGGTACGCTGGTGGCGACCCATGCCGAGCGCAAGCAGCTGTTTTTGCGCGCCGGGCGCACCATCGTCGAATTGTGCCGTCGCTATTACGAGCAGGACGATGCCGCAGTCTTGCCGCGCAGCATCGCCACTTTCGAGGCTTTCGAGAACGCCATGACGCTGGACATTGCCATGGGCGGTTCGACCAATACCGTGCTGCATCTGTTGGCCATCGCGCGCGAAGCGGGCGTGGATTTCACCATGCAGGATATGGACAGGTTGTCGCGCCATGTGCCGACGTTATGCAAGGTTGCGCCATCAAGCGAATACCATATGGAAGACGTGCATCGTGCGGGCGGCATTCCGGCTATCCTGGGCGAGCTGGACAGGGCGGGGCTGTTGCACGGTGAGGTGGGCTCGGTACACAGCAACACACTGCGCGACGGCTTGGCTTGCTGGGACATTGTGCAAAATACCGATGGCACGGCGGATAAGTTTTTTCGCGCAGCCCCCGGCGGTATCGTCACCACCCTCGCGTTTTCGCAATCCATGCTGTATCCAGAGGTGGATGCCGACCGCGCCACCGGCTGCATCCGCGATAAGGAACATGCCTATTCGCAGGACGGGGGCTTGGCGGTGCTGCGCGGCAACATCGCGGTGGACGGCTGTATCGTCAAGACGGCGGGCGTGGATGCCAGCATTTTGAAATTTACCGGACGGGCGCGCGTGTTCGAGAGCCAGGACGATGCGGTCGCCGCGATTCTCGCCGACCAGGTGGTGGCGGGCGATGTGGTGGTGATCCGCTACGAAGGCCCCAAGGGCGGGCCGGGTATGCAGGAAATGCTCTATCCGACCGCCTACCTGAAATCCAAAGGCTTGGGCAAAGTCTGCGCCTTGCTGACAGACGGGCGCTTCTCGGGTGGGACATCGGGCTTGAGTATCGGTCACGTCTCGCCGGAAGCGGCGGCGGGCGGTGAAATCGGCCTGGTGCATGAAAACGACACCATCGCCATTGATATTCCCAATCGCAGCATAGCGCTGGCGATTAGCGAGGCAGAGATGACGCGCCGTCGTGCCGAAATGATAGCGCGCGACCGCCTGGCCTGGAAACCGGTCAGCCGCGACCGTCAGGTTTCGGCCGCCTTGCGCGCCTACGCTGCGATGACCACCTCCGCCGACAAGGGCGCAGTGCGGGATGTGACACAGATAGAACGTTAGAAGAATAGGGGCGTACAGCATATGCCCGATGATTTTTGGATAACCATAAAGGAGAAAAGCATGACGACAGCACTGAATACGCAATTCGGCATCAACGGGCAACTGGCTTTCCGCGAGGATGCCAGCGGTTTGATCGTGGCAAATATCAACAATGCACTGGGCAGCGCCTCGCTGTGTTTGCAGGGCGCGCACCTGATGACCTGGCAGCCCAGGAGTCAGACAGTTCCGGTGGTGTGGTTATCGCGCGATGCCAAGCTGGCGGCGGGTAAATCCATACGCGGTGGTGCGCCGGTGTGCTGGCCGTGGTTTGGTCCTCACGCGACTGAGGCCGGTTTCCCCGGACACGGCTTTGCGCGTACCGTGCCTTGGCGTGTGATCGAATCGGGTACAGAAGCGAACGGCGCGACTCGTTTGACCTTGCGCCTGGTGGCTTCCGACAAGACCCGCGCGCAGTGGCCGCACGACTGCAATGTGGATTTGACCGTGATCGTGGGCGAGACCCTGCGCATGGAAATGAGTACCGAAAATACCGGTGCAGCCGATTTTGTAATCGGCGAAGCCTTGCATACCTATTTGCAGATCGGCGACATCGGGCAGGTTAGCGTGACGGGGCTCGAAGGCGGCGAGTACTGGGATAAGGTGGGCGGCACAAACAAACGCAAGCAGGACGGGGCGGTCAGTTTCTCCGGTGAAGTGGATCGCGTGTATATCAACACCGCTGCGGAATGTGTGATTCACGATGACAAGTTGCGCCGCCGCATCCATATCGCCAAATCCGGCAGTCTTTCCACCGTGGTGTGGACACCGTGGGTCGAGAAAGCCAACAAGATGGGCGATATGGGGCAGCCGGATGGCTGGCGCGAAATGGTTTGTGTAGAATCGTCGAACGCAATGGAAAACGTGGTGAAGGTCGCGGCAGGCAGCAAACACACGCTGATTGTTGAATACCGCGCTGCATCTTTGTAGCTTAACAGCTTATTTTATAAGGGAAAAAAATAATGAATTTGCAAAAATTATTGCTGGTATCGTTGCTGGCGGGTTTGTATGGCTGTCAGCCGGAGAATGCCACGCAACAGCAAACGGCACCAGTCGAAGCAATGCCCGCTGCCAGTGAGCCGGTCAGCGCGGCTCCTGCACAAGTCCCCGTTACTCAGTCAGCCTCTGCCGTGCAACCGGTGCCGAGTGCGGCGGTGGGGGGCGCACCAGTGATTGCCGAAAAAACGGCCAAGGCTGTCGCACCCGTCAAGGCATTCCCCGCCAAAGTCGAAGCCGCACC